>JAQGHH010000177.1 GCA_028288945.1 Phycisphaerales bacterium | reverse complement strand
CTTTGGCGATAATCGCGGCGGCGTTGATGCTGGCTTCCGTCGTCTGGCTCTACCCGTCGCAGCTTAAGTTCGTCCGGTGGCCGTGGCGCGGCTTGCTGCCGTTGCTGCGGGTGGCGGCGGTGCTCGTCCTCGCGGCGTCACTGCTCAAACCTATTGCGGTGCGGCCGGTGCCGGCGGGGGAGCGGGGGACGCTCGTTCTGCTCATTGATCGCTCGCGGAGTATGGGCATCGTCGACAACGCACGCACCCCGGCCCAGCTCGTGGCGCTGGCCGATGGGCTGGGCAAACTACCCCCGGGCGTGCGGGGCGAGGCCGCGACGACTCTCGCCGCGGGCGTCGGCCGGCTGCGGACGTTGGCCGCTGACGTGAAGGGCGCGCAGGACGATTTGGACTACGCGCGGTTCTCGGGCCGGGAGATCGAATCGCGGCAGGCGCGTCTCCGCCAGGCGGTGGACCGCTACGGTCAAACCGCTTCCTCCCTCGTCGAGAAAGTTCCCTCCACCCCCGAGGCCGCCGACCTGAAAAAACTGCTCGTCGAGCTTGCGCAACCCCCCGCGCCCGATGCACGGGACGGCTGGCGCGGGCAAATCCCGCAGAAGATCGCGCAGGCTGCCGTTGCCGTCACACAGTTCCAGAGCAGCGCCGACGACCGCCTTTACCAGTCCAATCCGCAAGTGCGGCAAGCCTGCGATGCCGCGGCAAAGCTCTCCCGCTTCGCCCTCGTCGAACAGGCCCTCCTGCGTCCCGGCGGCCTGGTCGAGCGAGCGGTTCGCGATGCGACACTCGAAGCATTCGGCGTCGCCAATGAAGTCACTGCCCTGGCGCTCACGAAGGACGATCAACCCGCATCGTCGCTGGGCGCGACCCCGGACGGCCCCGGCAGCAACCTCACCGCCGACATCGCCCGCGCCGTCGCCGGGCGGCAGGTGCGTGCGGTCGTCCTCTTCTCCGACGGCCGGCAGTCCGGGGGCGACCCGACCGTCGTATCGGGGCTGACGCCCAACGGCGTGCCCGTCTTCACCGTCAGTGCCGCCGCGCCGGCCCCGCCGCGTGACCTTTCATTCGCGGACGTGCAGATCCCGGAGAGCGTCTACGCCGGCCAGTCGATCGCCATCAAGGCGACGCTCCGCCATCAGGGGTTCGACGGCGCGAAGGTCGAAGTCCACTGCAAGGTGGGCGATCAGCCCGACCAGACGCGATCGCTCACGATCCACGACGGCCAACCCGCCACCGCCGACTTTACTGCGAAGATGGCCACACCCGGCGTGCAGCACGTCGTCCTGTCTTTCCCGAAGATCGAGGGCGAAGCGACCGCCGACAACAACCGCGCCGAGCGGCGGGTGAAAGTTGTCCCCGAGCGGATGAAGGTGTTGCTGGTGGCGGGCTCGCCAACCTGGGATTTCCGTTACGTGCGCAACGCCTTATCGCGATCGTCGGAGTTCCAGGTGAAGGAGGCCGTGCTCGATCCGGGAAACCCGAAGCTGCCGCTCCGCGGGCGCGACATTACCGGGCAAGACGTGGTCGTGCTGTTCGATTTGCCGGTGCGCGCGCTCGACGCCGAACAGTGGGAGCAGGTGGACCGCGTGGCCGCGGTCATGGGCGGGAGCGTGATCGTCGTCTCGGGGGACGCCCGGGCGCTGGCCGATTACCCTTCGCAGGCCAAGGCGTTCGCGCTGCTGCCGTACACGCTACGGTACAGGCCAGCATCCCGCGTCTGGCCGGGCGAAGAGCCGGCGTTTCATTTCCTGCCCGCGCCGCGCGCCGAAGGAATCGACGCCCTGCACTTCCCCGGCGTCGACGACGCGTCCACGCAGCGCCGCTGGCAACAGTTGCCCGGGTGCTTCCGCTTCCTCCAGCTCCCCGATCCGCACGACCCCAACAACTGGAACCCCGCGGCTCAGCCGCTGCTGGTGGAGGAAGAGTCGCGGCTTCCCGTGCTCACCGAAATGCGCAAGGAAGCCGGCCGCGTCTTTTTCCTGGGCATCGACGAAACGTGGCGCTGGCGCTACAAGGTCGGCGAGCGCGACCAGGACCATTTCTGGCTCGGCCTCATCAGCTACGCCTCCGAGAGCCCCTACTTCGCCCACGCCGGCCCGCTGGCCCTGGACGTGGACAAAGTCTCCGCGCTGCCGGGGGAAACCGTCCACGTCCGCGCCCGAGCGACCGAAGACAAGGCCGGCTTTGCCGCTTCGCACGAATTGGAAGTCATCCATGACAAGCGGCTGATTCTCACCCGTTCATGGTCGCCTTCCGGCCCCGAAGGCAGTGGACGGCTGGCCACGTCCGTCGCCCTGCCCGCGGGAGATTACCTATTGCGATGGGCGATCCCCGCCGCCGGCGGGCAGCCCGCGCATGCAGCGCAGATGCCGCTGCACGTGGCCGCGACGGATGAGGCGGAAATGGCCAATCTCGCGGGCGACGAAGGGATGCTGCACAAGCTCGCGGACGCCTCGGGCGGAGAGTTCTTCACGCTCGACCAGGTCAACCGCCTTCCCGAGCGGCTGGCGGCGGTCGGCGCTTCACGCTCGCGATACGCCGAGCTATCGCTTTGGGACAGCCCGTACTTGTTCGTATTGGTGCTAGGATGCTTCGGCGCAGAGTGGGCGCTGCGCAAACGGGTGGGATTGGCTTAAGTAAAATAGTTGGCATGGACTTATGTAGGGTGGGTGTACTCGCCCACCGTTTGGGTTCAACCGGTGGGCGAGTACGCCCGCCCTACAGGTCCCGCTGAAAACAGTCCGCCATGCAAAGCCTCGACGCATTGCCTTTGTCCGTTCGATCCTACCTCGGCGAGTTCGTTGCCCGCCGCAGGAAGCTGCTGGTAGTGCGCGCCATCGGCTTGGCACTGGCGGTCTTCACGATTTGGGGATTGCTGGCCTGCGGCGTCGATCGCGTGCTTCATCTGCCAGGGCCGGTTCGGATGGGAATCCTGGCGGCGGGGATGGTGTTGACCATGGCGACGTGGCTGCTGGCGCTGCGGGCGCTGGGCCGCCCGGTCGACTGGGTCGAAACCGCTGGCGCGATCGAGCGAAAAAATCCCCGCTTCGGCCAGCGCCTCGTCACCGTCACCTCGCGCATGCTCGGCTTGCCCGAGCACCGCGGCTCCGACGAAATCCTCTCCTACCTGCTCCGCGAAGTGGATCTCCAGACCAGCCAGGAGCGCCGCCGCAAGCTCCTGCCCCTGCGCGGGGCGGCGGGGCCTTGGATCGTCTTCTTTTTGGCCGTCTCCGCCGGATTCGCCTTTGGGAAAATTCACGGCGCGGGGATGGGCCGGTTGGCGCTGCGCTACGTCGTGCCGCTGGCGGATGTGGCGCCGGTTACCACCACACAGTTGCACGTCGCGCCCGGCGATTGCGATATCGTCCAGTCCGAGCAGTTGCGGATCGACGCGGATGTGCAGCGCCTGGGCGATAGCCCCCTCTGGCTCTTCATCACGGATGACGACGCCCACTGGTCGCGTTACACGATGGACGAAGCGGGCGGCG
>JAQGHH010000159.1 GCA_028288945.1 Phycisphaerales bacterium | reverse complement strand
AATTGGGCGTCCCGGTGCTGACGGACATTCACGAGGTGGATCAGGCGCCGATCGCGGCCAAGGTCGTGGACATTCTCCAGGTCCCGGCGTTTCTCGCCCGGCAGACGGATTTGCTTCTCGCGTGCGGGCATACGGGCAAAGCCGTGAACGTGAAGAAGGGCCAATTCATGGCCCCCGCCGAAATGGGCAATGCCGCGGAGAAAGTGCGATCGACCGGCAACAGCCGGGTGATGCTGACCGAACGCGGCACATTCTTCGGCTACAACCGCCTGGTGAATGACTTCACCGGCCTTCCGATCATGAAGGCCTTCGGATGCCCCGTAATCTTCGACGTCACCCACTCCACCCAACAACCCGCCGGCCAAGGCCACCAGTCCGGCGGCAACCCACAATTCACCCCCCTGCTCGCCCGCGCCGCCGTGGCCGCGGGCGTGGATGGCCTGTTCCTCGAATGCCACCCGGACCCGAAGAATGCAAAAAGCGACGCCGCGACGGTGATGGATCTGGGCGCGGTAGAATCGCTGCTGACGCAGTGCAAGCAAATCGCGGAACTGCGCCGTGGGTGGTAGGCCGGATTCCGTGGCACGGGCGCCCCGCCCGTGGCGGCGTACACGCCGCGTAAGTTGATTGTGCGCGCAAGCAGGTTCGGCGCCGCCGAAGCTACATGGCTTTGAGACAAGAACGCCAAGAGAAATCCGATTGAATTCCCCTTTGGCGTTCTTGGCTCCTTGGCGACTTGGCGCTTTACTTTGCTCTTCTTCGCGTCTGTCTTCGCGCCATCGCGGCTTCGCGGTTTTTCGCACCGCGGCTACATCCCGAAGGAACAAAGAGGTCGCTGCGCTCTTGCTTTCTTCGACCGGAGTACCGGCCGAACGTCACGGAATACCGCGACCACGGGCAGGATGCCCGTGCCACTACATGCGCAGGACGCCCGTACGACTGCACGGAGAACCGTGAGACATGGGCGGGCGGCATTGCGACGTCAATCCGCACGCTTTATGCCACTCGCACCATCGGCCCGATAACAACCCAAGGGACTTCGTCCCGGGAGCGGTCCATGGAACTCATCATCATCGGTGCCGGCGGACACGGGAAAGTCGTGCTGGACGTGCTGCGCGCCGCCGGCCTTTACAAGCCCGTTGGCTTTGTCGATGCGGACACTTCGCTGGCGGGCACGGAAGTCGGCGGACTGCCGGTGGTCGGGCCGGTGAACACGCTGCCGCGATTGCGGCAGCAGCGCGTGAAGCGGGCGATCATCGCCATCGGCGACAACCGCACGCGCGTCCGATACGCCGTCCTGCTGCGCGAGCAGGGGTTTGAGCTGGTGAACGCGATCCACCCCACGGCAAGCGTTTCCTCGTCCGCCGTGCTGGGGGTAAATGTCGTCATCGCGGCACAGGCCGCGGTCTGCACCGAAGCCCGGCTGGCCGACAGCGTCATCATCAACACGGGTGCGCTCGTGGACCACGAATGCGTGATCGCCGAGGGCGTCCACGTCGCGCCGGGCGTCTGCCTCGCCGGGCGGGTACGGGTCGGGACTTGCGCGTTCATCGGCATCGGGGCAAACCTGATCCAATGCCTCTCGGTCGGCGAACACGCCACCATCGGCGCTGGGGCCGCAGTCATCGAAGACATCCCCGCCTACGCAACGGCGGTGGGCGTCCCGGCGCGGGTGATCAAAACGGGCGGGCCGGACAAACACGAAAACCCATCTGGCTGAGCGTGTCGCGCGGCGAAAACGCCGAAGCAAATTCCATCGACAAACCCATGCGTCGGCACTTATCATACCAACATGCTGACAACTGCCGCCGAAGCCGACATACTCAAGCGGGTTATCCGGCCCGAACAGGGCGGCATATCTCCAGACGTCGCCAAGGAAATCCTTAAGCTTGATTTCCCGGAGTCAGATCATGTCCGCATGACCGACCTATCCGCCAAGGCCGGGGCGGGTACGCTCAGTCAGAGCGAGCAGGAGGAGTTGGACGGTTATATCAATGTCAGCCATTTCATCGCTTTTGTTCAATCCAAGGCGCGCGTTTCGCTTAAAAGCGCCAACCCCAATTCATCCGCGGCGTGATTCGAAATGACGAAGGTTTTGGAACAGGAGGTCCGGAACCGCGCGGCTGAGTTATGCGAGTATTGCCACGCGCCCCAGGCGCTGTATCGAGAGAGATTTCAAATCGACCATATCATCGCCAAGCAACACGGCGGAAAAACCGAGTCTCTCAATCTCGCCCTTTGTTGCTTGGAGTGCAACCTCCGCAAGGGACCGAACCTCACCGGGATTGATCCGAAGTCAAAGCACACCACGCCCCTCTTTCATCCGCGTGAGGATTCCTGGGACGAGCATTTTTTCTGGAGCGGAGCGATGTTATCAGGTCGAACGCCCGTTGGCAGAGCCACCATTGCCGTCCTCGACATCAATCGCGCGCCACGAGTGGCGGTCCGCCGAGCACTGATCGAGGAAGGTGTTTTTCCATCAAGATAAGGTTGTCCGGAAAGAATTGGAGCGGCCCGTTAGTCCGAATCGCCCCCTTCTGTCTGTACCTCGCGTTTCCAATCTCGCCACCGACACGTGGGGCTGCGGCCCGGGCGCGGCTTTCGGGGAAGTGCTTCGTGAGTTCCTTTATCGCGGCACGAGCCGCAGGGGTGTGGGTCAGTTCCAAGACTTCGATCGCGCAGCAGGCGCAAGTCGCCGTCCCATCAGCCTCGAGTTTTCCGCGATTTTTCAACGGACAACTGGATCTGGGGCGGAATCCTTTCGGGCCGATTCCTCGATCAAAGGCACGGATCACTGCATTTCGATCCGCCAAAGCGAAGCTTGCTGTGCCAGTTCCTGCGACACCGGCATGGCGGACTGCTGCTGCTGTTGTTGTTGCTGTGTTTGCCGCTGGATTTGGCGAATCTTTTCCTGGAGTGCGGGACCTGCGAATATTCCGATGAGCAAGAATACGAGGCCGAGCACGGCACCGATTGCCCCACAGACGATGCCCGCCGTGGCCATTCCGCCGCCGCCCGCCTCGCCCCGCGTGACCTGTCCGCGCGCCATAACGCCCAGAACGACGGCTGCGATTCCGACGATCAGCGGCACCCCAAACCGTGATAGGCAGCAGGCGGGGAAAATCGCCACGATTCCGAGGATAAGGCTGGCGATGGCCAAGCCGCTCGTCGGCCGCTGCGACTGCGGGCCGGCATAGTTCGGGGTCTGACCGGCGGGGGGAAATTGAGACATGTTTTCTCCTTCTCTGAACAGATAACTCATCAGCCTGCGGCTACTTGAGTAACACAGGGTAAACAATTGGCAGGACTCGGTCAAAACTGACTGAGTTCATGAACAGGTTTCTATGGCGGCCGGGCAGCCGGCGCGTTAATCGAAATGGATTCTCTTCCAGAACTCGTCCTTGTACGCGTGCCGGTTGGTGTCGAACATTTCCTGATGGCGGGCGCGGAGGGCGTCATCCATGATCGCCGCCCGGCTGGTCCATTGGTCCCGGCGCATGGGAATCACCTGGATCAGCGGGGTCCCGGCCTTCAGCTCGAAGGTTTGGCCCGGCCGCAGCAGGCAGGCCATGGGCAAATGCACCTCGCGGTAGTACGTGCCGGTTTCGACAATGCCGGTCAGCGGGAGGAACGGAGACTCGTAGCGGTTGATCGGCGCCGTGATCAGGCAGACGAACTCCGGGGGCGTGACGATGATCCACGGGTTCATGAATTTGACGATGGGGCTGCCGGAAAACGGGGAGCCCTCCACCTGCTTTTGCAGATGGCGGCCCAGCAAGTTCACGTCGCCTTGCGCGGTGAGTACGCCTTCCGCGCTCATCCCGAACCGGAGGTCAACCGGGGCGGGAATGATGTAGCCCGCGGTCATCGCAGCCAGGTAAGGAGGACACCGCTTGAGCGTCCCTTGATCCCCACGATCCAGCGGCATCTCCTTGAACCATTCCGAGACGTGCCGGCTGGCCGGGTACGGGCGCGGCGCCACGGCAAACGCACTGTTAGTGCAGTGAAACTCGATCTCGCACATTTCTGCTCCCCAATCCGCGCAATCGATATGAACCAGGACATGCCCCGGCCCTGACGTTGGTGTTTTCAGGGGCGAGCGGTTCGAGAGAAATCCCGATGGTTACTTATATTTGCTGTTTCCAGGACTGTCAACTACGTGCGGAGGTCCGTCTTTCGGCCGAGCATGCGAGGAACGGCGCTCGGCCGGCGGGTGAGCAGAGGTGCGGGCGTTTACGAGGTCAGTGCGGCGCTTCACTCGAAGGTCAATTTTTCCCAAAACTGATCTTTGTAGGTGTGCGGATTGGTGTCAAACATCGCCTGCTGCTCGGCACGGCGAGGGCCGTCGATGACGGCCGTGCCGCTGGACCATTCCTCCCGGCGGAAAGGGATCACCTGAACGAGCGGCGTGCCGGCCTTTAACTCATAGGTCTGGCCCGGCCGCATCAGGCAGGCCATCGGGAAATGGACTTCCTTGTAATACGTGCCGGTTTCGATGATGCCTGAGAGGGGCAGGAAAGGGAGCTCAAAGCGGTTGACGGGGCCCGTGATGAGACAGACGTATTCCGGAGGCGTGACGATGATCCACGGGTTGTGGAACTTGACGACCGTGTGCTTGGAAAACGGCGAGCCGTCGTATTGCTTTTGGGCGTGGTGGCCGAGGAAGCCGACCTTGCCGTGCGCCGTCAGGACCCCGTCGGAGCTCATTTCGAATCGGAGGTCAGCCGGTGCGGGAATGATATAGCCGGTCGTCATCGCCGCCAGGAATGGCGGGCACCGTTTGAGGGTGCTGCCCTCCGGATAGCTCATCGGCATGTCTTTGAACCAGTCGGAGACGTTCCGACTCGCCGGATACGGGTGGGGCGTCAGCTCAAGACCGGCCTCCGCGTTGTGAAACTCGATCTTGCACATTCCCATCTCCAGGCGCCGC
>JAQGHH010000101.1 GCA_028288945.1 Phycisphaerales bacterium | reverse complement strand
ACCGGTTGGGCGTCCTGGACCAGGATCTTGACGATGGTGCCGCGGGTTTCGGCTTTGTGGACGTTGAAGGTTTTCATCGCTTCGATGATGCACACGTCCGTGTCCTCATCCACCCGCGCGCCCACGGTGATATAGGGCTTGGCGCCTTTCGCGGGGGCGGCGTAGAAAGTCCCGACCATGGGGCTCTTGATCTGCGTAAGGTTGCCGGTGTCGTCCGCGGGCGCGGCACCTTTGGCGGACGGCCCGGCGGGGACGCCGGCCGGCGCGGGGGGCGCGTAGGCGATCATGGGCGCCTGCGCGACGCCGGCGGATTCGTGGCCTCGTTTGAGGGTGATTCTTCGATCGCCTTCGATCAGCTCGACGGTCGAGAGTCCGCCGGAATTCATCAGGGTGATGATTTGTTCGAGCAGGCCCAGGTCCATGGGGCTGTTGGGGCCCGACGCGGCGCGCGGATTGGTTTTATTGGGTTTCCGTTTTTCACTCAAGATGGCAGCCCTCAAAACTCCGGTCGAGGTTGGAGAGGACCTCGCAGCCGGAGTGCGTGATGAGCACGTCGTCCTCGATGCGTACGCCGCCCTCGCCCGGGACGTAGATCCCCGGCTCGACGGTGACAATCATGCCCGGGCGCAGCTCCTCGTCGCCGCCCGTTTTGCTCATGCGGGGCAGCTCGTGGATTTCGCGTCCGATGCCATGCCCGAGGCCGTGGCCGAACTCCTTCCCGAAGCCCGCGCGTTCGACAACGTCGCGGGCGACCCGGTCGGCCTGCATGGTCGTGACCCCCGGTCGCAGGAAACGAATGGCCGCCTCCTGCGCCTCCAGCACGACCTTATGAATCTGTTTGATCTTCGCGCTGACCCGGCCGACCATCATCGTGCGGGTCAGGTCGCTGCAATAGCCGCGGTAGACCGCGCCCCAGTCGATGAGCAGCGGCTGATCGCGTTGCACCTGCACTTCGCGGTCGCCCGGCCGGTAATGGGGCAGGGAGCTGTTGGGCCCCGCCGCCACGATCACCGGAAAGCTGGTGGCCGACGCCCCGCGCGAGCGCAGCTCGGCGATCAGCTGGCCGGCGAGGTAATTTTCGGTCTGGCCGACCGTGATCTCCGAGCGGATGGCCTCGAAGGCCTGCTCGGCGATTTCCACCGACTTGCGGACGAGGTCTATCTCGTTGTCGTCCTTTACCTTGCGGATGTTGAACATCACGTCTTCGAGCGGGACGAGCTCGACGGCTCGGGCTTCGCCGTCCGTGGCCTTTTCCTTGCGTTCCTTGACGGCGCGGTCGATGGCGTCGATCTGGCCGAAGGTGGTGAAGTTGGCTTCGAAGCCGACGCGGGCGACTTTGGCCTCGCCCAGCACCTTGGCCAGTGTTTCGGCCATTTTCCCGTCGCGGACCGCAATCTTTAACCAACCTGCTTCGACTTCCGCCTGTTCCTGGTAGCGGAAATCGGTGATGAGGTGGAAGTCTTTCTCGGTGATGAGGCCGACCGAGTCTTCCCCCGTGAAATTCGTGAGGTAAGCCAGGTCGGCGGAATGGGTGAGCAGGAGCCCGTCGAGCTTAAGCTGCTTGAGGGCTTCGCGCACGCTCTTCTGCCGGACCTTGAGGTACGCCTTGGCTCGACTGACAACCGGTTTTGTTTGCATACGGTTCTGCTGTAAGTGAAGCCCCCACCGATCACGCGTGGGGGCGGAGAGGGCGGAAAGTACTTGAGGGATGGCGTAGCTGTCAACGGCCGGATGGCAGTAGGGGAGTTAAGGGCGCTCCCGACCGCGGCCCCCGACAATACCATTAAATGACAGGAGGCCGCCCATGCCACGCCCGATAAAAGCCGCCACGGCGCTCAAAAAATATCGCTCCAAACGGGACTTCAAGACCTCTCCCGAGCCCAGCGGCTCCCCAAGGCGCAAAGCCGCCAAGGAGCGAATAAACCTGCGCTTCTGCGTGCAAAAGCACCTTGCGAGCCATCTTCACTATGACTTCCGCCTGGAACACCGCGGCGTTTTGCTCTCGTGGGCGGTCCCCAAAGGCCCATCTCTCAATCCGCGCGACAAGCGACTGGCCATGCGCGTCGAAGATCACCCCATTGACTACGGCGATTTCGAAGGCGTGATCCCGCAAGGGTACGGCGCAGGGATCGTCATGTTGTGGGATACGGGCACGTGGGAGCCGGAAGATTCCGACATCGACTCGGCACTAAGAAAAGGCGAACTCAAATTCCGCCTCGACGGCGTGAAGCTGAAAGGCTCGTGGCTTCTGGTGCGAACCCGCGGCGGCCGGGCCGACGAAAACGGCGAAAGCCGAAGCTGGCTGCTGATCAAGCACCGCGACGACTGGGCGGGGGAAGTGGACGTGACGACAGCCGCCCCCGACAGCGTCAAAAGCTTCGGCGACTTCGCCGACATTCTCGGGGCGGACGAGCCGGAAATCTGGCGCTCGCACCGCCCGGCGGAGGGAGGCGAGGCGGGAGCGCTGCTTCGCAAGGTGATCGAGGAAGCCGCACAGCGCAAAGTGCGAACGGCGAGAAAGCCGCGGCGCGGCAACGCGGGAGCAGGGAAGGTGGTTCGGAAAGTTGCGACGAGAAAAAGCGGGTAAGGATGCGAGCGGTCGTAGGTCATCACAATCGAACTGGGGTAACACCTGTATACGAATGAAAGCCATACCGAAGCCAGCCTGGCACCGGCTGCGCTCCCGTCGCAAGGTCCCGCGGCCCAAGCCGCTCTTATCGAACGATTGAAGCAACACCGCTTCTACCACTGCATTGACCTTGGAAACGGTGTCATTACAGCCGGAATTCCGCGGCTCAT
>JAQGHH010000095.1 GCA_028288945.1 Phycisphaerales bacterium | reverse complement strand
CCGAGCCGGGGTTCGATCGCACTCACTGATGGATTAGTGATCGTCCGCGCGGGGGAGAAACTGTACGCGTTCAAAAAGTGAACGCTGTGGAAACCCGAATTGCGAATCCCTCTTCGAGCCTGAGCCTCAGCCTGCGACGAGCTCTGTCGAGCCGAAGGCCGAAGCCCGAATCAATCCGAATGACGAAATCCAAATGCCCCGCCGCGGGATTGTGAGCACGTCCGATAAGGGGATGCGGTACAATGAAAATCCTGGGGAAGGCGTGCCCCCCGAGTGGCTGGCCGATCGGCGAAATCTGGCGGCGGCTGTGAAGGCGCGCGGGGCGTTGGACGAAGATGAATCAGTGTTGCCCACCGTTTTGCACCGCGCACGTTCCCGGCCGTTGAATGTCGGGGCGCCGCGCACCCAAGGGGTGAATGAAGCGGCGGCCGGGAGCCATCCCATGGGCCAGCGAACCTGCCAAGCCTGCGGCGTGCGGGTCGCGTCCACCTCCGCCTGGTGCCCGGTGTGCGGAAAGTCCCTCCAGCGCATCCACCTCCCGGAGTGCGTAGCGATCGGCATCGGGGCAGCTGTCCTCCTCATCCTCATCGTCCTCGCCGCATGGGCAATGCTCATCCGGTAGCCTCGCTTCCATCGGCTCCATTGCTCCCACAGCCCTCTGTCCGCTGCGGCTTGCCTCCCGGATTCTGGCCCGATTCCGTCGTTTGCATTTCCCTACCCCCACCGGCATGATGCCGCCCGATGTCCATGGCCTTAAAAGATGCGAGCAATGATGTCACCACGCCGGCCCGGGGGGCCCGATCGGCGCTTGTGCTTTTGCTGTTGATCAACCTCTTCAACTACATTGACCGTTACGTTCTGGCGGCGGTGGAACCGGACATCGAAAAGCAGCTTTTCCCGAACCACCCGCCCAATGCCGAAACGTGGATGGGGTTGCTCGCGACCGCGTTCATGGTTTCGTACATGATCACCGCGCCCCTCTTCGGGTGGCTGGTGGATCGGACGAATCGATGGGTCATCGTCGGCGCGAGCGTGGTGATGTGGAGCATCGCGACAGGCTGTTCGGGCCTCGCCGGGCTGGCCGGGGGATTCACACTTCTGCTTATCACGCGGCTGTTCGTGGGGATCGGGGAAGCCGGGTACGGGCCGGCGGCGCCGACACTCATCTCCGACATGTACCCCATTGCCCGGCGTGGGGCGGTATTGTCGTGGTTCTACATGGCGATCCCCGTCGGCAGCGCGCTGGGATACGTGCTGGGCGGTCAGCTCTCGCAGCGTTTCGGCTGGCCATCGGCTTTCTACGCCGTCGTGCTGCCGGGGCTGGTGCTGGGGGTGTGGTGCTTTTTCAAGCCGGACCCGCCGCGAGGACAGTCCGACATATCTGCCGGCCACGGCACGGTTCGCAAGGCGAACGCTGCGGATTACGGCATTTTGCTACGAACACCTTCCTACGTGCTTAACTGTGCCGGGATGGCCGCGATGACGTTCGCCATCGGCGGCATTTCGTTCTGGATACCCAAGTACCTCGCCGTCGAACGCGGCGGAGCAATAGGCGACCTCAAGCACGTCACCACGATGTTCGGCGCGATCACGGTCGTTGCGGGACTCACCGCCACGCTCGCCGGTGGCCTTGCCGGCGACAAACTGCGCAAGCGGTTCCCAAGCTCTTATTTCCTGGTATCGGGGATTGCGATCCTTATTGCCTGTCCGTTCATCCTGTTAATGTTGCACGCAGAGCGGCCCTGGATTTGGGTGTATACATTTCTGGCGGTCTTTTTCCTGTTCTTCAACACCGGCCCGACGAACGCGGTGCTTGCGAACGTGACGCACCCGTCCATGCGTGGGACGGCGTTCGCATTCAACATTTTCATCATCCACGCCTTCGGCGACGCGGCGTCACCGCCCATTCTTGGCAAGATCGGTCACTATAGTTGGAACGCGGCGTTCGGCGTGGTCGCGGGGATGACGGCGCTGGCAGGCGTACTATGGTTATGGGGCTGCCGGTATCTTGAGCGCGACACCGCCGCGGCCCCAATGCGGTTGAATGGCGAGGCGCAGCCGGGCGGGTTTCCCATTGTCGGGAACGATAAGCAATAACTTCTCGCCGGCGCAGGCGAATCAAGGAGAAGATATGGTCGAAATTCAAATGGCCTACGAAGGCAAGCTCCGTTGCACCTCCACGCATGGGCCGTCGGGCACGCGGCTGATCACCGATGCCCCCAAGGACAACATGGGGGAAGGCGCGTCCTTTTCGCCAACGGACCTGGTCGCGACGGCGCTGGGCACGTGCATGCTGACGACCATGGGGATCGTGGCGCAACGGTCGGGGATCGACCTATCGGGGGCGACGGCGCGGGTGACGAAGGAAATGGTGACCAGTCCGCTCCGCCGAATTGGGGTGTTGACGGTGGAGATCACCGTTCCCCGGCCGACGACCGAGGAGCAACAGCGCAAGCTCCGCGACGCCGCGATGGCATGCCCGGTGCATCGGAGCATGCACCCGGACGTGCAGATGCCGGTGACGT
>JAQGHH010000035.1 GCA_028288945.1 Phycisphaerales bacterium | reverse complement strand
ACGGCCCAGTTCCTCAAGCGCAGCCGGCAGAATCTCACGCCCGAGCATCGGGTGAAGCAGGAGAACACGGTCGTCGTCGGGCGCGACATGCGTCCGAGTTCGCCGGAATTGGCACGGGCGCTGACGGACGGGCTTCGGTCCGTCGGGATGGACGTGATCGACGTGGGCATGGTCGACACGTCGTTCATCTACTTCGCGATCAATCACCTGGACGCGGTCGGCGGCGTCATGGTCACCGCGTCGCACAACCCGATCCAGTACAACGGCTTCAAAATCTCCGGCCCCAAGGCCAAGCCGATCGGCGCGGCCAGCGGCCTCGATGATATCAAGCGCATCGCCACCACCCTGCGCGTCGGAAATACCGGGCTCAAGGGAGTTTTCAAGGAGATGGACCTGTGGGCCGCGTACCGCAGCCACGTCTTGAAATTTCTCGACCTCAAGCGGCCGCTGAAAGTCGTCGTGGACGCGAGCAACGGGATGGCCGGCAAAATGGTCCCGGCGATCTTCGACAACGTACCCAACCTCCAGATCGTCCCGCTGCTCTTTGAGATCACCGGCAGCTTCGTCCACGAGCCCAACCCGCTCGTGGATTCCAACCTCGACATGCTCAAGGCGAAAATCGCGGAGGAAAAGCCGGACATGGGCGTCTGCTTCGACGGCGACGCCGACCGCTGCTTCTTCGTCGATGAAGGGGGAAAGACCATCGGCTGCGACATGGTCACCGCCATCCTCGCCCGCGATTTCCTGGCCAGCCCGGAGAACAAGGGCGCGACGATCGTCTACGACCTGCGCTCCAGCCACGTGGTGGCCGACGAGGTGCGCGCCGCCGGGGGCGAGCCGCGGCGCGAGCGGGTGGGGCATGCGTTCATCAAGAAGACGATGGCGGAATCCAAGGCGGTCTTCGGCGGCGAGCTGTCGGGGCATTTCTACTTCCGCGACAACTTCTTCGCCGATTCCGGTGCGATCGCGTTCGCCCGGCTGTTGTCGATCGTGTCGGCGCAGCCCGGACCGATCAGCGCGCTGGTGACTCCCCTCACCCGCTATAGCCAGACCGGCGAAATCAATTTCCAGGTCGAAGACAAGGACGCCAAGATCCGCGAGCTGGCGGACGCGTTCAAAAAGGCGCAGACCGATTACCTGGACGGCGTAACAATCGACCTGGGCGCGTGGTGGTTCAACGTCCGAAAAAGCAACACCGAACCGATGCTCCGGCTGAACCTCGAAGCCCAAACGCCCGCCCTGCGCGACGACAAACTTAAAGAGCTAAAGCGCTTCCTCGGCGAGCCGGTCCACGGGCACTAATTAACCAGAGTAGATGCATAAGCTTATCATCCCCTTAATCTGATATTTTTCCTGCGATAACAACTCCTTCTCTCGCCCTTCATGAATGTTGCCATACTCGCTCCCTTGTTAACAGGGAGCTTCAGGATGGCACAGGGCTGTGCTCAAGAGAGAACAAATCGTAACCGGGCATCGAGCGGGGAATTCAACGCGCAGCGCAGGGCGTTCACGCTGGTCGAGCTTTTGGTCGTTATCGGAATCATTGCGCTGCTCATCAGCATACTCCTGCCGGTCCTCGGAAAGGCGCGTGAGTCGGCCAAGGAAGTGATGTGTGAGAGCAACATCCGCCAGCTCTGCCTCGGCTTCATCATGTACGCCGACGCGAACAAGGGCCTGATCCCGGGTGACGGCGGCGACGGGACCAACAACCAGGCGATCACCACCTGCACCGGCCCGACCGGCATGCCCCTCAACCTCACGTGGGACAGCTCGACGCTCTGGTGGAACGCGATTCCGCCGTACATTAATCAGAAGCCCTATTACGACATGCAGACGACGTACATGGCCACCAAGTCGGGGCTGCCCGGGATCGGGGACCGCTCGGTTTGGGTTTGCCCTTCGGCAAACGCCTTGGTCGCGGCACCGACGGACACAGGGGTCAGCGTTACCGACAACTACATGTGGCTCAACGGCGCACCCGCGGGGATGAACGGCGCGGGAAACGAAAAACGCCCGACCTGCATTTCCTACGTCATCAATTCCAAGCTCAATGCGACCGAGCCGCTGCAAAGGCTTGTGCAGTTGAAGTACAGTTCGGCAACCGCACTGTTCGTCGAAAAACGAATGATGCCCGAGGAGATCCCTGCGCAGAACCCCTATCACGATGAACTGCACACCAAGAACCTCGGCCAGTTGAAGGTTGAGCACAAGCGTTTCGCCAGCCGCCATCGCAACCGCACCGGCGGGTTCATCTGCTTCGCCGACGGGCACGTCGCGTTCTTCAGCCTTGAAGAACTCAACTTCCCGTACTTCGGCTCCGACTACAACAACCCGAACAAGGTCATCTGGGACCCGTTCGGCCCGGCGAGCTAGGGCGAGAAGCTGTGCGGGGTGGGCGTACCCGCCCACCGTCTTCCGTGGATTGATCCTCGACCGCGAAACTATATGGCGGGCGAGTGCGCCCACCCTACATGGCCGCTCGGGCCACGATCCGCCTGTGATGATGACGGGTTCGATCCAGCATTCACTCGACGCCGCCGCGAGGCTCCATCAAGCAGGCCGTCTGGCCGAGGCCGAGGCGGCATATCGAACCATCCTCGCAAGTCAGCCCGATCATCCGCACGCCCTCCATTTGCTGGGAACACTGGCCTATCAAACCGGCCGTCTTGCGCCGGCGGCGGATCTCTTTTTGCGTGCCGCCGCCACCCATCCCGATCCCGCCGACTGCCACGGCAATCGCGGCGTCGCTCTTGCGGGGCTCGGGCGGTTGGAGGAAGCGGTTGCCGCGTACCGGCAGGCGCTGGCGCAGCGGCCGCGATTCCCGGAAGCTTTGAACAACCTGGGAAGCGCGCTTCAGCAGTCTGGCCGACCGGAACAGGCGATCGAATGTTATGAGCACGCGCTCGCGGTTCGCCCCGATTACCCTGAAGCCCACAACAATCTCGGAAACGCGCTGCGTGAACAAACGCACACCGAAGCGGCAATCGCGGCCTACCGCCAGGCCTTGCGATTGCGGCCCCGCTACGCCGAGGCTTGGAACAACCTCGGCAGCGCCCTCGCCGAATACGGCTCCAATGACGAAGCGATCGCGGCATGCGCCCGCGCGCTGGAATTACGGCCGGCATTTCCCGAGGCGCTAAACAACCTGGCAAACGCTCTGAAGAAGCAGGGCCGCCTTGATGAGGCGATCGCGGCTTGCCGGCGGGCGATCGCGCTTCAGCCCGCTCTCGCGGATGCGTGGACGAACCTGGGCAACGCGCTTCAACGGCAAGGCCATTTTGAAGATTCCATTTTCGCCTACAGGCGGGCCATCGCACTGCGGCCCGATTCGGCCATTGCCCATGTCTGCCTCGGGCTCGCTCTTCTGTTGAAAGGCGAGTTCCCCGAAGGATGGCGCGAATTCGAGTGGCGATGGCGCACGGCGGAGTTCCGCACCCGCCGACGCCATTTCACGCAGCCGCTGTGGGATGGGGGCGACCTCCAGGGGAAACGCATTCTCCTCCATGCGGAAGGAGGCCTTGGTGATGCGATCCAGTTCGTTCGCTATCTGCCGGCGGTGGCCGCTCGCGGGGGAAGAATCGTCCTGGAGGCGACGCCGCAACTTCGGCGGCTCTTCGCGGCGTTGCCCCATGTTCAACAATTCGTCCCGGCGAGGGAACCGCTGCCGGATTTTGATGTGCATTGCCCGCTCATGAGTTTGCCGCTCGTGCTGAATACCACGCTTGCGACGGTCCCCGCGCCATTGCCCTATCTGTCGCCTGATCCTGAATTGGCCGCCAGGTGGCGCTCACGGATGCCCGCTGAATGCACCGTATTCAAAGTAGGCTTGGTTTGGGCCGGCCGGGCCTATCCGGACCCGGGCCGCTCGATCGAGCCGGAATTGCTCGTGCTATTGCGGCAATTGTCGGGCACCTGGATGTGCAGCTTGCAGCGTTATGAATCGCCGATGGCGCAAATTGCAGCGCCGCCGGGCATGGGGCTTGTGGATTGGACCGCCGAGCTGCCAGATCTCGCCGACACCGCGGCGTTGATTTCCGAGCTTGATCTGGTCATCACCGTCGACACAGTGATTGCGCACCTTGCCGGGGCGATGGGCAAGCGGGTGTGGGTTCTGCTTCAGTTCGCACCCGATTGGCGTTGGCTGCTGGACCGGCAGGATTGCCCGTGGTATCCCACGATGCGGCTCTTCCGGCAGCCGAGCATGGGCGAATGGGAATCCGCGGTGCGCGAAGTTGCCCGCGAACTGGAGTCCCTCGTTGGGTCGGTCGCACGCGAAGTGAAGACCTCATGACGATCGACGAAGCATTCGCCGCTGCGGTCGAACATCATCAGACGGGGAGGCTTCGCGAGGCCGAAGCGCTGTATCGCCAAGTCCTGGCACAAAATGCCAATCACGCGGACGCATCGCACCTGCTGGGCGTGCTGGCATTCCAGTCCGGCCACCCCCAACCCGCGGCAGACTTGATCGCCCGCGCCATCGCGATCAACCCCACGATCCCCGATTACCCCGCCAACCTCGGGCTCGTCCTGGCCGCCCAAGGCAAGACGCGAGAGGCGATCGCGATGTACCGCCGTGCGCTTGCTCTCGATCCGGCTCTGCCCGAAACGCACAACAACCTTGGGAATGCGCTCAAGGACATGCAGGAGTGGGAAAAGGCAATCGCCGCGTATCACGAAGCACTTCGGCTGCGTCCCGATTACCCCGAGGCCCACAACAATCTCGGCAACGTCTTGCAAGAACGAGGGCAGGCCGATGACGCGATTCAGTCTTACCAAAGAGCCCTGGCTTTCCGCCCCGATTACGCGGAAGCCCACAATAACCTGGGCAACGCGCTTCGATCGAAGCGCCTTCTAAATGGAGCGATCGCCGCGTACGAAAAAGCATTATTGCTCGAGCCCAATTACCCCGACGCCTGGAACAATCTTGGCAACGCCCTATACGCGGCGGCGCGATTCGACGAAGCACGATCGGCGTATGACAAAGCACTGCGCTTACGGCCGGATTTTGCCCTCGCGCATTGGAACCGCGCGCTGGTTCTCCTATTGCAGGGCGACTATCGACAGGGGTGGGCCGAATGGGTATGGCGATGGCAGTCGAGCGAGTTTCAGCAGTATCGGCGACCCTTCCCGCAGCCGCGGTGGGAGGGTGAAAGCCTGAACGGCCGGCGCATCCTGCTCTATGCCGAGCAAGGCTTCGGTGACACGCTTCATTTCGTCCGCTACGCGCCGCTGCTGGCCCGGCAGG
>JAQGHH010000388.1 GCA_028288945.1 Phycisphaerales bacterium | reverse complement strand
CGTTAACAGCCGCAATCGCGGCGGGGTACACCCGATTGAGGCCGGTGCTCATGACCGCCGGGGCGATGGTTCTCGGAATGATTCCAATGGCCTTGGGCGTCGGCGAAGGGGGCGAGCAGAACGCCCCGCTGGGCCGGGCGGTCATCGGCGGCCTGCTCTTCGCCACGTTCGCCACGTTGATCTTTGTGCCGGCCATGTACCGGCTGCTGCGCGGCCGCACGGCCCGGGCCACTATCGCCTGACCGTATCTGAGACATAAGGAGCCTGACCAACCATGGGCATCGACCCGCACGAATCTCCCCCCTTGGATCGCCCGCCTGTAACCGGCAATGGCGACGTCCCGGCTTCCGGCCACACGGAATCGCCGCGCCGCCCTCACGTGCCGGTCCTCTTCAAGAAGCGCACGCAATTTCGGGTGGTCATCTTCGCGCTGTTGGCCGCAGCCGTTTTGATTACCGTCTTTGTCCTGGGCCAACATTCGCGCGGCAAGGCGGCGTCCGAACTGGCCGACGCGGTTCACCAATCGGCGGCGCAGCCGATCCCGGTGGACGTCGTTCGTGTCGAGCGGGCGGGCACCGAGACGGCGCTAGCGCTCCCGGGCGAAGCGACGGGTTTCTACGAAACGGTCCTTTACGCCCGCACCAGCGGGTACCTGCGCAAGTGGCTCGTGGACATTGGGGACACGGTGAAGGAGGGGCAGGTGCTGGCGACGATCGAGACGCCGGAATTGGACGAGCAGCTTAACGAGGCCAAGGCCAAGGCCGTCGCACTGCGGGCCGAGGCCCACGTCGCGGAAACCTCGTCGGAGTTCGCGAGAGTCACCTCTACCCGGCTGCAAGCCGCCGCCACCGATGACGAAGGAGCCGTCTCCAAGCAGGAGCGCGATCAGAAAAAGAGCGAGCTGGACGCCAGCCTCGCCAGGCTGGAAGCCGCCAAAGCGCAGGTGAACCTCGGCGACGCGGAGGTCAAGCGGCTGGAAACGCTCGAGAGCTTTAAGAACGTCACCGCTCCTTTCGACGGCATCATCACCGCCCGCAACACAGACGTTGGCGCGCTGGTTACCGCCGGGAGCACGACCAATACCACGCCCCTTTTCACGCTCTCGCAGACCAACCAGATTCGCGTCTTCGTGGACGTCCCGCAGAAGGCCGTGCCGGACGTGCATGTCGGAATGTCGGCGGGCATCTCAGTGCGCGAGATTCCGGGCCGCATTTTCACGGGCCGCGTGACGCGCACGACGGGGGCGATCAATTCCGCGAGCCGCAAATTGAAGGTGGAAGTGCTCGTGCCCAACCCCGACCTCGCGCTGCTTCCGGGGATGTATTTGCAAGTGAACTTCCAAACCAGCCGTCAGCATCCGCCTCTGCGAATCCCGGCCAGCGCGCTGGCGTTCGGCCCGCACGGGCCGCAAGTGGCGGTCGTCGGGACCGACGGGCGCGTGGCCTTTCACGATATCACCATTGGCCGCGATCTGGGCGACTCGATCGAAATCGGTTCAGGCCTCTCCGGCGGCGAAGCCGTCGCGCTGAACATCGGCAACCAGGTGGTCGAAGGCGAGCGCGTCGAACCGCACGAGCACGAAGCCGCGCCCAAGCCAAATGAGGCGGCACACGTCGCCGTCGCAGTCGAGCGAACGGAAAAGGCGCGGATCGCACAATGAAGCGGTCATCGGATGGTCATTGAAGGCTGCAATGCAACCGTCCGCTCTGGTCCCCTCTCCCTCGTACTCGGGGGAGAGGGATAGGGTGAGGGGCGGAAGAGAAGTTCAAGGGCTCAAGGGTTCAAGGGTTCAAGGGTTGATGCCGCTCTTGAACCTTTGAACTCTTCAACCCTTGAACTCTCCTCCGGGCCCCTGACCCCTGCCCTCTCCCCCGCGTACGAGGGAGAGGGAGAATGGGCGTCTCGCGAACCGGATGGAATGAGAAGATCGCGTTTGCAGTACTAACCCAATCACCATTTGGTTCTCTCCATGCCCATCGCGAAAAAATACTGCCACCTTATCGCACGCAGATCCGCTTCGCGCGCCGCGATCCTCTTCGCAGTAATCGCATCCGTCGCCCTTACTGGCTGTTCCGTGGGCCCCAAGTATCGGCCACCTCAAATGCCCGCGCCGAAGTTTGACGCTGCATTGAGTCAGGCCCCGACTTTCGCCGCCACGCAGCCCTCCGGGCAACCGACTTCGCGTCCGGTGGATCTCACGCACTGGTGGACATCGCTCGATGACCCGGAGCTTGATTCGCTCGTCGAGCGCGCCGTCAAGGCCAACTACAACCTGCGTATCGCCGGGGCCCGTTTGCAAGAGGTGCGGGCGGTGGAGCAGGCCGTGGGCGGCGGCGTAGTGCCGGGGCTGGGCCAGACGACCGGCGTGGATATCAGCGCCGGCGCGGGGCGCGGCTCGGGCACCAACTCCGCGCGCGGCCGCGTCGCCGGCCCGCTGCATGCGGGAACCAATACGACGGGCCTCAAGGAGATCACGCACGTCGCGGGATTCGACGCGTCTTGGGAGTTGGATTTGTTCGGCCGCTTCGGCAGTGAGTTGCAGGCCGCCGACGCTGACGTCCAGGCCTCCGCCGAGTTTCGCAATGACGTGCTCCTGAGCGTGGTGGCGGAGGTGGTGCGCACCTACGTCGACGTCCGCTCGCTGCAACTGCGCCTGGAGATCGCGCGGGAAAACCTCGCCGGCCAGCGCCGCACCGCCGACCTCGTCACCGTGCGCTTTAAGCGCGGGCTCACCAATGAGCTGGACGTGACACTCGCCGAGCGGCAATACCAGACGACGCTCTCGCAGATCGCGCCGCTGCAAGCCGCCATCGCCGCGGCGCAGCGGCGAGTGGCGGTGCTGGTCGGCCAGTATCCTGAAACTTTACGTGCGGAGTTGGAGCGGCCGTCCCCGCTGCCGGCCACTCCGCCGATGGTCGCACCGGGCATGCCTGTGGAGATGCTGCGTCGGCGGCCCGACATCCGCCAGGCGGAGCGCCAGCTCGCCGCCTCCACCGCCCGGATCGGCGTCGCCACCGCAGACCTGTTCCCCCGCATCGCCCTCACGGGAGGCGCGGGCGTGCAGGGCCAGGGGCTGGGGCGCAGCCCGGTGATGAACGCCATCACCTGGTCGATCGGGCCGACGCTCTACTGGC
>JAQGHH010000383.1 GCA_028288945.1 Phycisphaerales bacterium | reverse complement strand
GTCGGCGGCCCGAGCGTCTACCCGCCGCTCTCCCAAAAAGTCGTCGGCGATTCCGCCGGGCTCGATTGGGGCAATTCCGATGAGCGGCAAGCCTCGCGCCGGAGCGTCTACGTCTTCGTGAAGCGGTCGATCGCCTTGCCCGAATTGGAAGTAATGGGCCTCGCCGACTCGGCCGGCAGTTGCGACCAGCGTGCCGTCGCCACGACCGCCCTGCAATCGCTCATGCTCCTCAACAGCAAATTCGTCTGGCAACAGGCCGGGGCTTTCTCGCAGCGCGTCCAAAAAGAGGCCGGCGAAAAGCCCGGCGAGCAGGTGCGTGCGGCGTTTGTCATCGCGCTATGTAGGGAGCCGCGTCTTGAGGAATTCGAGCACTCGCTCCAATTCCTCAAGACGCGCGAGTCAGAAAGGACGCCGGGCGGTCCGTCGTCACTGGCGCAATTGTGCCTGGTGCTGCTGAACACGAATGAGTTTGTGTACTCAAATTGATCCGTTGCCTCTCTCCCTCGTACTCGGGGGAGAGTAGGGCGTACTTTAGTACGCGTATCCCCTTTGAACCGGAAAACGCGTACTAAAGTACGCCCTACAGTACGCCCTACGCTCCTCGGTCATGAAAGTGCAACTCGACGTTCCGCCCCTCGCCCTAACCCTCTCCCCCGCGTACGAGGGAGAGGGGACCGGAGCGCATGGACGGTATCTGCCTTGCACCTGAAACGAAAGCCCACCATGCCTCCACTTTTCCATTACCCCTGCGGCAAGACCCGCCGCCAGTTTCTCTGGCAGGCGGGGAATGGGTTCTTCGGAACCGCGCTGACGTGGATGCTCGCGCAGGACGGGTTCTTTGCCAACCGCGCACAGGCTTCGACAAGCGGGCCTTCGCTCCCCGGCCGCATTGCTTCGCCGCTAGCGCCGCGGCAGCCGCACTTTGCGCCCAAGGCCAAGGCGTGCATCTTCCTCTACATGGTCGGCGGCCCAAGCCACCTCGACACCTTCGACCCCAAGCCGATGCTCGTGAAGCTGAGCGGCAAGGAACATTCCTTCCAGTCCGCCGTCGGCGTGAGCCAGAAGGCCAGCGGGAAGCTCAAGGGCGCGCCGTGGAAATTTCTCCCCTCGGGCAGATCGGGCGTCGAAGTGTCCGAAATTTTTCCGCACCTGGCGCAGTGCGTGGATGACATGGCCATCGTCCGTAGCTGCTGCGCCGATAGCGCAGCCCACGGGTCGGCGTCGCTTCAGATGAACACCGGCTACCTCCGACAGGGTTTCCCCAGCCTCGGTTCGTGGATGAATTACGGCCTTGGCACCGTGAACCAGAACATGCCCGGATTCGTCGTGCTGGTGAACGGCGCGCCGTATTCGGGCACGACGAACTGGGGCTCGGGCTTCATGCCCGCGGCGTACCAGGGTACGGTCTTCAACACCGCCGGGGAACCGATCCTCAACCTCTCCCCCGCCGCCAAAGTCACCGCCGCCGAGCAGCGCCAGCAGCTCGATCTGCTCGCGCAGCTGAACGAATCGAGCCGCGCCGCCGAGCCGGATAATAGTGAACTGGCGGCCCGCATCGCCAATTATGAGCTCGCCTTTCGCATGCAATCCGCCGCCCCCGCGGTGGTGAACCTCGGTGAAGAAACTACCGACACCAACCGTCTCTATGGTGTAGGCGAAGGGCAGACGGATCGCTTCGGCAAGAGCTGCCTGATGGCCCGCCGCCTCGTCGAACGCGGCGTACGTTTCGTCCAGCTCTACCACTCCAACTGGGACACCCACGGCGACAACGACAAACGCCACAAACAACTCTGCACCGAAACCGACAAGCCCATCGCCGGCCTGCTGACGGACCTCAAGCAGCGCGGGTTGTTGGATGAAACGCTGGTGGTCTGGGCGGGAGAATTCGGCCGCACGCCCATCGGCACCGACGGCCGCGACCACCACGCCAACGGCTTCTCCGTCTGGATGGCCGGCGGCGGCATCAAAGGCGGCCAGGCCCTGGGCGCGACCGACGACCTGGGTTTCTCCGTCGTCGAAGACCGCGTCCACGTCCACGACCTCCACGCCACCATCCTCCACCAGATGGGCCTCAACCACGAGCTGCTCACATATCTTCACTCCGGCCGCAATTTCCGGATCACGGACGTGGCGGGGAATGTGGTTCAGAAGCTGTTGGGGTAGGCAGAGTGCAGGAGGCGGAAGGAAGTCGAATGCAAAATGCAAAGTGCAAAATGCGAAAGTCAAAATGTAAGACGCGAAGGCCATTGACTCCCCCCTCCGGGCGCTCCGCATTTTGACTTTTGCATTTTGCACTTTGCATTTTGCATTCAAGTCGCGGCCCGCGTCTTCCGGCTCCTTTCCTTCTGGCCTCTGGCCTCCCCTTTCAGCTATCCTTAGTGCCATGCAGATCCGTCCCGTGCGGGCCGGGGATCTCGCCGGGTTGGTCGAGATCGACGGCACGATCGAATCTTCCGAGTACCTCCACGTCGATCGCACGGGCGAAGGCCTCGCCCTGCAATGGCGTCTGGAAGAGCGTCCGCTCCGGCAGAAGCGCATCGAGCGCAATCGGCCGACGGACGAATTGGAATTCATGCTCAAGCAGATCGTCACCGGGGCGGACGACGGCATCGCCTTGCTCGCCGAGCATGAAGGGGCGATGGTGGCGCTGTGCGTGGCGCAGCCGCGGCCCGCCTTCGGGACGATGGAGCTGATCGACATCCGCGTCGATTTCGACAACCGCCGCGAGGGCCTGGCCACGGCGATGCTTTATCAGGTGATCGCCGAGTCGCGTGAGCGCGAGCTCCGCGCCGTGACGGCCGAATCGCGCACCGACAACCTCCCCGCCAGCCGCATGCTCGCCAAGCTCGCCTTCGACCTCGCCGGCCTCGACACGCAGCGGCATTCCAACCACGATCTCGTTAAGGAATCCGCAACGCTGCTTTGGTACGCGTCGTTGGACTGAGGGGGGAAGAGGACGCGGGGACGGGGTGACACGGGGACGCGGGGGAGGGAGGGATTGCGAATTGCAGATCTCAGATCTGATCCCGCTTGCCTTCGGCGACGCGGCCTTCTCCGCCCCGATACCGGGCTTCCCCATTCGGATCTCCCCGCAACGGCCGTCCCATAACCTCCCAGCCCTCATCCCCGCGCAAGTTTATCCACGCCCCTCATCCCTCCCAGTCAAGTGCACCCCGGGATGACCGATATG
>JAQGHH010000360.1 GCA_028288945.1 Phycisphaerales bacterium | reverse complement strand
GCTGATGTCATCGAGGTGCGGCAGCACGCCCGCGGACGGATCGAGGAGCTGCGCCTCCTCCCAGGCCCGCACCATTTCGATCGGGTCTTCCGTGCCCATCGAACAGAGGCAACGCTGGCAGTCTCGCACGAGCTGCTCGAAGCGGTCGCGCACGGGCGGCGGAATATGACTTCGGGCCTGGGCAAGATCGGAAACGTCGGGCGGGCAATGGGCGTTGAGCAAATCGAGCATGGCCTGTGGGGCCACATCGGCGACATGGCCGCGCACGAGGAAGAAAGCGCCGCCGCTAATGCCGTCGAGCAGGCGCTGATGCAGGCAGAGGTAGGGGGCGATCTGGAGATTGATTGCAGCACTGCGCGCCAATTCCTGCGCCGCCTGGCCCGCGGCCACGGGGCCGCGGGCGTAGCGCGCGAATTCGGGATGGGCTTCCCAGCCTTTTCCGTAGAGCGAGAATGTGAGGCCTAAATCCGCGGCCGCGGCCGCGGCCCAGCGCAGCGCCTGGTGGCGGTAGAGGGCGTCGCATACGGGATGACTGATGTACCGCGCCAAGTCGCGGAACGCCGGTCCTTCGGTCGCCAGCGACCGCTCTCGCAGCACGCCACGGAGGAATTCGCACACGTCGGGGTAGGTGGCGAGCGTCTGGCCGGCGGCGTAGAGGTTGACGAGGCGGTGGACGCATTGGGCGAGGAGCGGTCGATCGGCTTCGCCGCCGGGCAGCGCGCGGTGCAGGCTCTCCAGAAGCGCCTCGGGCGTGGCGGAGGCGTTGGAGACGAAAATCAAATCCTCGCCGCGACCGGCGGGGCGTGGGAGCATCGGCGGGGGGGTTGTCAGCTTCGACAGGGCAATGATCTGCCGTCGCGGATAATCGTAGGTGTGAACGTACGTCGGGCCCGCGTCGGTCAGGATGAAGTCGGTGGGCCCGACCTGTGCGCCGGCCTTGCGCTCCATCAGTTGGGGCAGGTGGTCCTGAATCCAGCATGCGAACGGGAGGCCCGGCGGGAACAGGTCGCCGTGCTCGCTGCGGAGGTGGTCGATCTGGAAAACGAGGTCGGGCTTGAACTCGGCGAGCGTGCGGCGCGTGGCGGCGTTGAAAAGCCTGTGATACGGGGACGGCTCGATCAACACCCGCGCCTCCCAGCCCGCGTGTTCGAAGCCGGCGGCGGCGTCGCGGGTGGAGTATTGCAGGACGGTGGAGAAGCGCGTCGTCATCAGCAGCACGCGCGGGCGACGGGGTGGATTGGGGCCGAACAGGGCGGCGAGGGAAGCGCGATCCGTGCTGCGATAATAATGCTCGACCGCGGCCTGGGTGTTTTCGTCCGCGGCGCCGAGTTTTCGCATCAGCTCGGCAAGCCCCGCCCGGATCGGCGCGGGGTTCAGGCCCTGGCCGATGGTGATCGTCGGGCAGGGAATGAACGGGTCGGCGTGCAGCGCATTTTGCAGGGAATCGAGGCAATCCGCGCCGACAAACCAGAGGAATCGCGGCTGCTCGATAGGGCCTTGCGGGCCGGTGTAGTCGTGGATCATCATCGCGTTCAACGCGACGTGGGCATCGGGCTCGAGCACGAGCACGGCTTGCTGCATGCCGAGGAAAAGATCGACGGGATTGTGTGCGAGTTGGCGAACGAGGTAGCCGTCGCCGACGCCGCAGAGGGCGATGGCGTGGCCGCTTTCGAGAACGGGCTTGAGATTTGCCATCGAAGCGCCCAGGGCGCGGATCGGGTCGTTGCCGGGGGAGAGTGAGATGAACTGGCCGTCGCTTCGGCGGCAGACGAGGGTGGGGCGCCCGGTGACCGAAGGGGCGATGCCGCAATGGTCGTCCGCGGGAAGCGAAATGAGAATTTGGTAGACGGCGGGGCGGTGAACCTGGAGGCTGGCGAGATTGCGGCAGAGGCAGCGCTGAACTTCGCACCCCGAATCGCGGTCGGGGATGCGGTCGAAGAACCACGCCGCGTCGCGCCAGCGGCGCGAGCGCATGGCGGCCTGCGCGGCCAAGAGCATTGCGTCGGGAGTAGGCGCGGGGATCGCCGAAGCCAGCAGGCGTTCCGCGCCGGCGAGGTCTTCGCGGCGAAGGGCCGCCGACAGTTCATGCACGATTGCGGGGACGGTGGAAGCAGGCAGCGCGGTACTCATAGTGCGGCGGATCCTCCGCCAGAATTGGTTATCGGACGGGGAAGGGGGCGGGGATTAGGGGAAGTGTGGAATGCAGAAGTGCTCACGCCGTGTACCAGCTGAAAGCGAGGCCCCGGATCCGATGGCGCGACGGATCCGGGGCCTCGCTTTCAGCTCGTACCCGGCGTGAAGGAGCACGCTCGGCCATCAACCATGTAGGTTCGGCTTTGCCGAACGCTTCGTGGTACGGCGCGGCATGTTCGGCAAAGCCGAACCTACGGGGTCCGATAATCTTTCACGCCATCGCGTCGCACCTTCCGATGATTTTGCCGGGCCGCATTCTTTCCCGCGGCGTTCGGGAGACACGATGGTGCAGAACCGCAAGACTTGTTCGATGGAAGACCTGCTGGCGTTGCGGCAGGCGGCGCGCGAGGCCAATAAGACTGTCGTACATTGTCATGGGTGCTTCGACATCGTTCACCCGGGGCACATCCAGCATTTGCAGTTTGCAAAGTCGCTGGGGGATCTGCTCGTCGTGTCCGTCAGCGCGGATACGCACGTGCAGAAGGGCGTCGATCGGCCGCTGATTCCGGATGACCTGCGGGCCTCGAGCCTCGCGGCCCTGGAGTGCGTGGACTGGGTCTTCATCAATCCGAGCGCGACGTCCGTCGAACTGCTGGAAGCGCTCCGCCCCGACGTGTACGTGAAGGGGCGCGAGTACGAGCGCAACGAAGACCCGCGGTTTCTGGCCGAGCGCGATACCGTCGTCCGTCACGGCGGGCGCGTCGTCTTTTCGAGCGGGGACATCGTTTACTCCTCGACCGCCCTCATCGGCGCCATCGGCGGGCGCGACCGCTTCAACGACGAAAAAATCATCCGCCTCCGTGACCGCTACGACCTTTCCACCGTTCACCTGCAAAACCTCCTGCACCGCGCACGCGGGCAGAAGGTGCTGGTCGTCGGCGACTATGTGCTCGACCGCTACCATTTCTGCGACGCGACCGGCGTGGCCGGGGAAGGGCCGATGCTCTCGCTGCGGGCCATGCAGGAGCGTGACTACGACGGCGGGGCCGGGGTCGTGGCACTACACCTCGCGGGACTGGGCGCGCGGCCGACGCTGATCAGCGCGCTGGCGGATGATGATCTGTCGCGACAGATCGAGCTGCGCCTGGCGGCGGGGGGCGTCGATCTCCAGTGCTATCGCGGACGGCGACAGGTCGTCACCAAACATCGCTATCTCGTGGATCAGACCAAGCTGTTTAAAGTGGATGAGGGCTCCCCGGCCCCCGCCGACACGCAGCTGGAAGGATTGCTGGCGGCGAAGATCCTGGCGGCGGCGGAGGGCGTATCGGCGGTGGTCTTTGCGGATTTCGGGTATGGCGTGATCACCGCCAGCCTGCTCAACCGCATCCTGCCCAAGCTGCGGAAGATGGTGCCGATCTTGGCCGCGGACGTGAGCGGGAAGCAGAGCAACCTGCTCCGCTTCCAGGACGTGGATCTGCTCTGCCCGACGGAACGCGAGGCTCGCGAGGCACAGCACGACTTTGCCAACGGGCTCGGGGCGGCGGTGTGGAACCTGCTGAACGTGACAGGCGCCCGTCAGGCGATCATCACGCTGGGTAAGCAGGGGCTGGTGACATTTGACCGCAACGACCGCTCGATCGACGACCGCCTGCGGAGCGAATATCTGCCGGCCCTGAGCCCGCACGCCGTGGACCCGTTGGGCTGCGGCGACGCGCTGCTGGCGACGGCGAGCCTGGTCCTGGCGGCCGGAGGGTCGCTGCAAGCCGCGGCGTTTTTGGGATCGATTGCGGCGGCGATCGAAGTGCAGGAAATTGGAAACCAGCCCGTGTCCGCCGAGCGCATCCTCTCGATGCTTCATCAGCGGGATGCGCTGCCGGCGACGGCGCGGCTTGCGTCTTGAAGATGTTGTTAGTTGCCTGTTGTCAGTTGCCAGTAGAGGAAGCAGCGGCGACGACCCACATCTGCTTCCTGCACTGACAATTGACAACTTGCAACTGGCAACTACCTCGTCACTTCTTACCCGCTCCGGTTCCCGGTTGAATGGGGATTGGGCCGAACTGGTCTTCGTAGCGGCGGACGAGCTGCGCCAACGACAGCGAGAGGCGCTTGATCGTGGGGTAGCTCATGATGATCCGGTCGTTGGCCTTGAACAGCATTTGGGGCTGGGCGTTGGCCGGGTTGGGGTTGAGCATGTTGAAGCCGAAGTCGACGACGACCTCTTCGCCGGTGGTGTAGATGCGGTAACCGTTGGCGAATTGGGACTTCATGTCGCGCTCGTCGACGACGAGTTGAACCTGCCCATCGGGGGTCTGGATTTCTTCTGACACGGAACTCTCCTTTATTTGAAGTCCGATTGAAAAAAACGGACGTGCATTGTGGCCAAAGCCGCGGGGATGTCCATCTGCAGGGGGCTTGTCTTTTCTAATGATAATGACCGGGCGAGCCGGGCTGTTGCCCGAGTGCTGGTCTGTCGCTCGCAGGGGGTGGGGGGAGGACGTACTTGGGCTCGCCGCGGGGGTTGACGCCGGGGGGATGGTTACGGGTGAGGTAGTCGCTCATGATCAGCACGAGTGCGATCCCGAGCCACACGAAGCCAGCGGCGGCGAACGCGCTGGTGAGTTTGCTGCTGTACTTCACGTGCATGAAGAACAACAGGATGAGCACGGCTTTGGTCACCGCAATGGCCAATGCGATGGCCGTGTTCCAGCCCGTCCCCAAATGATGCGCGCGGGTGAACTGGTCCACGTCGAAGAACGCGACGCAGACCGTCACCACCAGCAGGGCCATCAGCGCGACCAGCACGCTCGCATACACCCTGGGGGGGACGACATGTTCTTTGTGCTCGGCCATGGGTTAACGCGGCTAAGGGTTGCGCAGGAGGTAGAGGATCGGGAACAGGAACACCCAGACCGTGTCCACGAAATGCCAGTACAAGCCCGTGATCTCGACGGGGTTGTTGTACGCGGCGGAGAATTTGCGGCGTCTGGCCATCCACACGAGGACGCACAGCAGGGCAATGCCGATGACCATGTGCGTGGCGTGAATGCCGGTCATGATGAAATAGAAGACCATGAACTGCTCTTCGGCGCGCGTCCGCCGGGCCACTTCGCCCTGGCCCTTTGGAGCTCGTGAAATGGCGCGCTCGAAGGACTTGACCGCGCGGGCGAAGCCGCTGCCGGCCTCTTCGGGAGGGGGTTCCATCCGGAACGACGCACCGGGCACCAATCCGTCTTCATACTCCAGGTAGTATTCGGTGGCCTTGATCGCGAGAAACAGGGACCCGAGAACGATGGTCAGAATCAGATTGCGAATGAGCCGGGAGTTTTGCCCGAGCTCGGACGCGTGAACGCCCAGCGCCATGAAAAAGCTGCTGAGCAGCAGGACCGCGGTGTTAATCGCCCCCAGGTACCACTTGAGCTCCAGGCTCCCCTGGCGGTAGTCATCAGGCCACCGCAGGCGGTAGACGGCGTAGGCGACGAAGACCGCGCCGAAGAACAGGATCTCCGTCGAGAGGAATGCCCACATGCCGAGCCTCGACGCTTCGCGCTGCTGACCGGCGTCTTCGAATTGATGCGCGACGAGGGAGTGCTCGGGAGTAAGGACGTCTTCTGCCATGGTCGGGCGTTCCTTTGGTCGTTGCGATGATCTGAGATCCCAAATCTCAAATCTGGAATTTCAGATCTCAAATCTCATATCTGAGATCTCATATTTACGATTCGCCACCTCCCGTTTCCCGCGCCTCGGCGGCGGCCACGGAGCCCAACGCCGCCATCCCCTGCGGGGCTAATTTGTAATACGCATAGGCCTCTTCCGTCACAACGGGTATTTTCTCGAAGTTGTCCTTGGGCGGGGGGGACGTGGTCTGCCATTCCAGGCCGGTCGCGCGCCACGGATTGGGGCCGGCCAGCCGCCCATAGCGCAGCGACCAGAGCAGGTAAAAAAACGGAAGCGCGTACCCGACGGCCAGGATCGACGCCCCGGCGGTGGACAACACGTTGTAGACCTGGAACTCGGGCGGGTATGAATGATATCGCCGGGGCATTCCGAGATACCCCAGAACGAACTGGGGGAAGAACGTCAAGTTGAAGCCCAGGAAGATGAGGGCGGCGGCGATCCGCCCGGCCCATTCGTTGTACATGCGGCCGGTCATCTTCGGCCACCAGAAGTGCAGCCCGCCGAAGTACGCGATCACCGAGCCGCCCACCATGATGTAGTGGAAATGGGCGATGACGAAGTACGTGTCATGCACGTGCACGTCGAAACCGAGCGTCGCCAGCATCACGCCCGTCAAGCCGCCGAGGGTAAAGAGCCCGATGAACCCGAGCGCGCAGAGCATCGGCGTGTCGAGCGCGACGGACCCTTTGTAGAGCGTCGCCGTCCAGTTGAAGACCTTGATGGCGGATGGGACGGCCACCAGAAAGCTCAGGAGCGAAAAGGCCATTCCCGCATAGATGCTGATGTTGGCGACGAACATGTGATGGGCCCAGACCAGGAACCCGATCATCGCGATGGCGAGGCTGGAGAAGGCGATGAACTCGTATCCGAACGGCCGCTTGCGGGAGAAGCAGGTGACCAGCTCGCTGACCACGCCGAAGGCGGGCAAAATCATGATATACACGGCGGGGTGGGAGTAGAACCAGAACAGGTGCTGCATCAGCACTGGGTCTCCCCCGATCGCCGGGTCGAAGATGCCGACTTTAAAGACGCGCTCGATTCCCACCAGGGCCAGGGTGATGGCCAGCACGGGCGTCGCGAGGACCATCACGAGGCTCGTGGCGTAATGGCTCCAGCAGAACAGCGGCAGGCGGAACCAGGTCATCCCCGGCGCGCGCATGGTGTGGATCGTGACGATGAAATTCAGGCCGGTGAGGATGGAGCTGAAGCCGTTGATGAAAATGGCGAGGACGGCCAGCGTCACGTAGGTGTTGGAGGAGCGGCTGCTGTAGGGGGTGTAAAACGTCCAGCCCGTGTCGACCCCGCCGAGGAGGAGGGCCAGGAGGATAAAAAAACCGGCGGCCATGAACAAATACCAGCTCGCGAGGTTCAGTTTGGGGAACGCCAGGTCGCGTGCGCCGATCATCAGGGGTATCAGGAAATTGCCCATCGTGGTGGGGATGGAGGGGATGAGAAAGAACCAGACCATGATGACGCCGTGCATGGTGAAGAGCTTGTTATAGGTCATCTCCTCGACGAGGAGGCCGGCGGGCGCGAGCAGGTGGACGCGCATGATCGTGGCGGCGACTCCTCCGATGGCGAAGAAGAAAGTGATCGAGAAAAGATAGAGGAGGGCGATGCGCTTGTGGTCCTTGGTGAGCAGCCAGGATCGCACGGTGTGCGCCACGTTGAGGTACGTGGGCGGCGCCTCGTAGGCGGGGATGTAGGGCAGGTCGCCCGGGATGGTTGCCATGGGTCATCCTTACTTGTCAGGCCGGCCGCCCAGCCGGCCGTGCTCGACTTCGACCGGCTCCGCGCCGGGCGTTTGGCGGGCGGGCGGGTAGTTGGGGGCGCGGTCGGGGCTGAAGCCGTTGGCCGGCTGCGTGGCCGGCAGCGGCCGCACGCCGCCCTCGGTCGAAGCGCCGGCGCCAAGCGACTTGATGTACGCCACGAGATCGATGAGCTGCTCCTCGCTGAGCTGCCCGCGGTAGCTGGGCATGATCGGGGGGAACCCGGCGACCACCTTCGCGCCCGGCTCGATGATCGACTCGCGCAGGTAGTCGTCGTCCGCGACGACGGAGCGGCCGTTGTCGAGCTGCACGCGCGAGCCGTACAGCCCGGCCATGGTCGGCGCCCGCGCGGCGTGGCAGGCGACGCACCCGTACGTGACGAACAGCCGGGCACCCGCCACGGCCGGCGGCTCATCCGGCGGCGCACCGGCGAGCCACGCCTCGTATTGCTCGGGCCGCAGCACTATCACGCGGCCGATCATCTTCGCGTGCTCCGCCCCGCAATATTGGCTGCAAAACAGGTGATAGACGCCGGGCTTGGTCGCGATGAACCATTGCGTGACGAAGCTCCCGGGGATCACGTCCTGCTTGATGCGGAAGGCGGGGATGAAGAACGAATGCACGACGTCCTGCGAGGCCATCATCAACTTGATGGGCCGGCCGATCGGGACGTGCAGCTCGTCTATTTCACGGGCGCCGTTGGGATGCTGCACCTTCCACATCCACTGCTTGCCGACGACGTTGATCTGCATCCCGTCGGCCGGCGGCTTTTTCATCTTCACGTAGACGCTCGTGCCCCAGAAAAACATGATCATGAGAAGAATGAACGGGATAACGCTCCACGTGATCTCCAGCGATAGAGGGCTCGGGACGAGCGGCGGAACCTCGTTGTCCGACTTCCGGCGGTAGCGCAGGGCGAAGTAGACCACGAAGACGAAGATGAGCAGCGTGAAGAAGACGCTGACCCCCAGCAGGTAATACAAGAGGTGATCGCAATCCCTGGCGAGATTCGAGGCTTCTTCGGGGAATAGGCGGAAGCTTTCGTCCATCACATCACGCTATGGATTCATGGGCCCGGCACGCGGGCCCGGCGTTCACGGCGCGCCTGGTGCGCGACGAACCCCGCCAGCAGCAGCACCGTCAGTACGCCCCCTACCCGGAGCATCCGGGAGATGATCAGGCCGTAGCGCCCGGTGCGCGGGTCGTAATGAAAACAATAAAGGAGCACGCGTTCGGTGGGCGACGGGGCGATTTTGTCCTCCGCCGCCTCCAGCAGGGAGAGCCGCAGGTCGTGCGGGGCGTAATCGATCCCGAAGAAATAGCGGGAGACCTTCCCCGCGGGCGTAAGGATGATAATCCCGCTGGCGTGGGCGAAAACCTGGTGCTCGGCATCCCACGTGTAACGGAAACCCACGGCCTGCGTGAGCGCCTTGATCGATTCGGGCGAACCGGTAAGGAAGTGCATGCCCTCTTCCGCACGCGGCCTCCGGTACGCGCGGACGTACTGCACCTTTTTCGCGGCCGCGAGGGCGGGCGTTTCATTCGGATCAAAGCTGACGGCCAGGACGTCGAATTGCTCGCCGGCGCTCATCGTCGTGACGCCGTTCATGCCGCGCGTGAGGTCGTTGAGGACCATCGTGCAGAGCATGGGGCATTTGTAATAGACGAGCGCGAGGATCACGGGCCGGCTGCCGAAGTAATCGCCCAGCCGCACGGTGCGGCCCTGCTCGTCGCGAAACGCCAGGTCCGCGGGAACTTGCGAATCGAGTTTCTGATCGATCCCCACGTCGCGGAGGATCGGAACGCCGCCGGTCGGGGCGGCGGGGGGCGGCGGGGGGACTTGCGCGAATGTTGATGGGGCCCACAGGGCGATCAACAAAGCAGCCAACACGAGCGCGCGAAGTCCGGTCCCCTCTCCCCTGTACCCGGGGGAGAGGGTTAGGGTAAGGGGTCGACCGTAGGTTTGCGTTCGATGCGCGATATCCGTTGCACTCGTAGGGTCCACACCGCGGACCACGATTTCCTCAGCAGCGCGAGAATGGTCCGAGGTGCGGACTCTACTGTTCCGACGGGCCAGATTTGTCGCGTTGCGTTCGGAGCCGGGCCGTGTCGGCCCGGTCGGAGCGAAGCTCCGCATCGTGCCTGCGGCACGACCGGGGCGACACGCCCCGGCTCTGAAGTCGGCGGAACGAATTAGAGCGGTCATAGCTCCCGCCCTCCCTTCGTTCGCGGCTCTTGCGGGCCTTGGGCGGGCGGGTCGGGCAGGAGGTTGGGCGTGGGCCCTTGGGGCGATCCGCCGTTCTGGCGGATGTTGGAGGGGGGCGGCGGGCCGGGCTGATAAGTGTTCACCCCGCCCGGTGCTGCTGTCGGCAATGTCGCCGGGCCGGCGGCGCGGGCCTGGGCGTCGCGGGCTACGCGCGTCACGACCGTGTCCGGGATTGTCACGGCGTGCGTGTCGAAGTTCACCTGCCAGCCGAGACGCGAAAACATCCGATCCTCCTCCGCCAGCAGATTTTGCATGTCCTGGGCGGGGAGGTCGTCGTGCTGAACGCTCGGCTGCAAGCGCGGGGGCGGCGGGCCGGTTTCATCCTTGACCAGCGAAACCGGGCGGTCCGCGCCGCGTTCCTCGGTGATGTAGTGCTTCATCACCACCCAGAGAAAAATGTTCAGCACGCCGGCCATGAGGATGAACCAGAACAGGAGGATCGTCAGCGCGCGCCGGCTGACCGCCTCCTCTTCGTACCCGCGCGCGACGGTCTCACGCGAGGGCAGCGGGGTTTTCTCCGATTGACTCTTCATGAGGCGTAACCGTGTGTTCGGGGGACAACTCGCCCGAAGGCTCGACGACGACGGGGACGCGATCGCCCAACGGCATGAGCGGATGCCCGCCGAGCAGGCGGAGGTACGCGGCCGTCCACAATCCGCCCACCGCCGCCAATGCGGCAAGGCCGATCAGCAGCGCGCCCCACCGGAAATTCGGGTAAGGTTGATCGCCCGCGGGGGCGACCAGCCAGAACAGGTCGATAGCCCGCATCACCAGCAATCCGGCGCACAGCCAGAGCATCAGCTCGGCCCGGCGTTTAAAGTTCCGCATCAACAACAGGATGAAGGGGACGAAGAAATCGAAGAAGATCAGCATCGCCGCCAGAAGCCGCCAGGTGCCGCTCGTGCGCTTCACGTACCAGCCGATTTCCTCCACCATGTTCCCCATCCACTGCACGAGCAACTGGGCGAAGGAGTTGTAGGCCCAGAGGATGATGCAGGTGAGCAGCAGGTTCCCCAGGTCGTTGAGGTGGTTGCGGCGCAGGACGAGGTTGAAGGGGGGCAGCCGGCGCAGCAGCACGAGCGACACGATCATCACCGAGAACCCGGTGACGGCCTGCCCCATGATGATCACGAACCCGAAGACCGTGGAATACCATCGCGGCTCCAGCGACATGATCCAGTCCACGGACGCGAAGCTCATCGTGACGAAATAGACCACCAGCCCGAGCGCGCTGACCACGCGCAGCCGTCGGGCGATCCGCTCGTCGCCCGCGCGGTCGTGGCGCAGCGAGCCTTCGCGAAGGAGCCAGGCCGTGGCGGTCCAGACCGCGAAGTAGAGGAGCATGCGGAGGATGAAGAAGCCGCCGTTGAGATAGGGGCGCTTGTGCAAGACGACGGGATCTTCGACGTGCTGCCGGGCCCACGGGTAAAGGTGGCGCATGCCGACGAGGATCGGCACTGACAGGATGAACAGCAGCGGCAGGACCATGGCGGCGGCTTCGCCGAACCGTCGGACGAGCAGGCCCCATCGGCCGTCGGTGAGGTGATGGACCATCACCGCCGCCATCGAGCCCAGCGACGCGCCCAGGAACAGCAGCCACGCGAAGAGCCAGGCGCGGTAGAAGGCGTCGGCCAGCATTGACCATCGCGATATCGCCGAGCCCAATATCCAGACGATGATGCACACGATCAGCCCCGCCGCCCCGATGAGCAGGGCGATGGGCTCGGCGTCACGGATTTCCCGTGGCAGCGGATAAGTTTCATAGGGGTCGGGCGTTTTTGTCACGGCCGCACCCCCTTAAGCTTCGTGCGGTCTTCCTCGGTCAGCCCCTGCGCGTCCTGCGTCGCGGCCTGCAAGGCGCGGATGTAGGCGACGATCATCCAGCGGTCCTCGGGCTTTACGCGGTCGTTGTAGCTGAACATCGCGCCGTAGCCGTTGGTGATCACGTTGTAGTAGTGCCCGTCGCTGACCTGGCGCAGGCGGTCGATGTGGAACGAAGGGGGCGGCGTAAGCCCGCGGCGGGGGATCATCCCTTCCCCGTTCCCCAGGCGGCCGTGGCATACCGAGCAATAAATGTTAAACCGCTGCTGCCCGCGCTCCACCACCTCCGCCGTGACCGGGAAGGGGATGGCCGACGATTGCGTTCCCCCCGTTGTGGCGGCGGGGAGCGTGTCGCGGAGATCGGCGTAAGGCGTCCCGGGCGAGTCGGCAGGAAGCCGGGGCACCGCGCCCGCCGGGACCGGGCGCGCCGAAGTCCCGTCCACAAACACATCGCTGGGCTTGTACGCCGGGAAGTATTTGGGCTGCTCCTCCATGTTGTGCTCGGGTTTGAATTTGCAGCCAGTGAGTGCCAGCACCCAGGCGGAGAAGAGACAGACGCGCGTGATCTTCCGGCCCCAGATATGGCACGGGCGCCCCGCCCGTGGTTCGCCGCTATAGCGGCGTGCAACATGGGCGGGGCACCCATGCCACGCAAACATCGCGAGTTTTTCAGCACTCTCGAGCCGGTTCGCATCGCGCCAGGGCGTGGGAGCCAGAGGGCTTATCGTGACACGGGCGTCCCGCCCGTGCTGGATGCGTAGGGTTGACGAGGATCGCGGTGCTCCGTCGGCCCGCGCACTTGGCACGGGCGGGACGCCCGTGTCACGAGAAACGGCCTCGGCTGCGACATCGCGCAAGCGTGCGCGTCGTCCCATTCTTCCGAGTTGGGCGATCCGGAAGACGCGTGGGGAGTTCATCGCGGCACCTCCCGCACTGCAATGGGCTTGAGCCCTTCCAGGAACTGCCGGGTCTGCTCCGGATCGAATTGCCGGTCGGCGCTCTCGATCACGATGAAGAATCGGTCCCGGCTGGCGCGGGCGAATTCGGGGATGTTGAAAACCGGGTGATACGGCATCGGCAACCCGTTGAGCGCGAACATACCGAAGAATGCCGCGAAAGATGCGAACAGCACGCCAAGCTCGAAGGTGATGGGAATCCAGGCGGGCCAGCTGTTGGGCGGCTTACCGCCGACGTTCCACGGGTAGCTGATCACGTTCGCGTACACGAGCATGAAGAACCCCGTGCAAGCGCCGAACACCGCGCCGATCAGCACGAGCAGCGGGATGCGCGTGCGGTGCGGCCCCAGCACCTCGGCCAGGCCGTCAACCGGGAATGGCGAGTACGCGTCCGCCCGGCGGTAGCCGGCGCGCGCCACCGCGCGAGCCGCGGCGAGCACCGCCTCGGGCGACTCGAATTCGGCCGCGAGGCCGAAGAGGGTGTGTGTGCGCGTCGATGCCATTACTGCGTCCGTAAAGGCCCGCACCGTGGCACGGGTTTCCAATCCATGCGAAATGCGTTCGATTTTCCAAACTTCAGAGTCGTTCCTGCTCTGCGCCGCTCGCACGGGTTGGAAACCCGTGCCACAACTTTGCACTCCGTCGGCCGGGCTACGTCGCCGCCGGCTTTTAATGCACGTACGACGGGTGAAATTCGCCCGGCTCGTGCCTGCCGCCGTCGCTGGCGTGTACCAGCTCGCGTACCTCGGAAATCGATATCACCGGCAAAAACTTGGCGAAAAGCAGGAACCCCGTGAAGAACAGGCCAATGGTTCCCAGCAGCGTCGCGTAGTCCCAGAAAGTCGGGTAGTAGACGCCCCACGCGCCGGGCATGAAATCCCGGTGGAGGCTGGTGATGACGATCACGAACCGCTCCATCCACATCCCGAGCTGCACGATCAGCGCGATCACGAACATTAGCGGTATGCTCTGGCGGACGGCGCGGATCCAAAGGAACTGCGGCGTAATGACGTTGCACAAGATGAGCGTCCAGTACGCCCAGCGGTACGGCCCCAAGGCGCGATTGAGGTTCATGTACATTTCGTAGCTGTCGCCGCTGTACCATCCCATGAACAGCTCGGCGGAGTAGCCGTAAGCGACAATCAGACCCGTCACGAGGAGCAGCTTGCCGCAGTTGTCAATGTGGCGGATGGTGATGAAGTCCTGAAGGCCGAACGCCCAGCGCATCGGAATGGCCAGCGTGAGCACCATCGCGAAGCCCGAGAAGATGGCCCCGGCCACGAAGTAGGGCGGGAAGATCGTCGTGTGCCATCCGGGCACGACGGCCGCGGCGAAGTCCATACCCACGATGCTGTGCACCGACACCACCAGCGGCGCGGCCAGCCCGCCGAGCAGCAGGTAAGCCGATTGGTAGCGACGCCAGTGCCTGGCCGACCCGCGCCAGCCGAGCGCGAAGATGCCGTAGATCATCCGCACGGCGCGGTTGCGCGCGCGGTCGCGCAACGTCGCGAGGTCGGGCACGAGGCCCAGGTACCAGAACAGCAGGGAGACGGTGAAGTAGGTGCTGACCGCGAACACGTCCCACACCAGCGGGCTGCGGAACTGCGGCCAGAGCTGCATCGGGTTCGGGTAGGGGAACAGGTAATAGAACCGCCAGATGCGCCCCAGGTGCAGCAGCGGGAACAACCCCGCGCACATCACCGCAAAGAGCGTCATCGCCTCTGCGAAGCGGTTGATGCTCGTGCGCCAATGCTGGCGCATGAGCAGGAGCATCGCCGAGATGAACGTCCCCGCGTGGCCGATCCCGATCCACCAGACGAAGTTCACGATCGCAAAGCCCCAGGCGACGGGGATGTTCACGCCCCAGATCCCGATGCCCTTCACCACCAGGTACGTTACCGCGATCGCGAAGAGCCCCAGGAGGCCCATTCCGATCATCAGGCCCACCCACCAGGCCATGCCGGGCGGACGGCGCAGCACCACGTCTGTGATTTTCTCCGTGACGGACGCGTACGTGTGCCCCGGCTCGATCACCGGGTGCTCTTCGCGCTCGACCTGTTCCAGCGGCACGGTGGTCATGGGTTTCCACCTGCTTTCGCGCCCGACGCCAATCGGGGGTTGGGGTTTCGAAGCCGGGCCTCGTAGGTGGTTCGGGGGCGCGTGTTCAGGTCGGGGAGCAGCGAGTAATCCAGCTCGTCGGCCCTGCGCCGGCTGACGTAGGTGTCGGGGTTGTTCTTGTCGCCGAAGACGAT
>JAQGHH010000629.1 GCA_028288945.1 Phycisphaerales bacterium | reverse complement strand
CGCTGCAGCGCCTGGTACTTTTCTTCGGGGTTCTGATCAGTGACGCGCTGCCCGCCGCGAACGTCCTTGAGCGCGTTGAGGAGCGCCTTGTGGGTGACTCCGTTACTGGCAAGGATTTGCTGAGCCTCGCTCCTGGCTTGCGCGAGGGCCAGCAGCAAATGCTCGGTCGAAACGTATTCGTCCTTCAGTCGATCGGCATCTTTTTGCGCCGTGTTGAGAATGTCCTGCGTCGTGCGGCTGATGCCAAGCTGCGTACCCGTTGCACGCGGAAGGCGCTCGAGTTCGCTCTCCACCTGTTGCGCAATTGCGGCCACGTTCGCCCCCAGCTTCTGAAGCAACGGGTGAACGACGCCTTCCCGTTCCGCCAATAACGCCGCCAGAAGATGGACGGGGAGTATCTCCGGATTGTCCCGCTTTTGAGCCAGCTCCTGGGCCCTTGCGACGGCTTCCTGCGCTTTAATCGTGAATTTGTCGATCCGCATCGGATCCTCCAACGGCTGCGCTGATTAGAAGTTCATAGGCCTGAAAAACATCAAAAGCAAAAGTGGGGCCAGCCATTCGGACGGCCGGGGAGGTCAGTTCTCAAGCGACTGTATTTTCTACATTTAGACGGCAGAACGCATCCACCCACCGGCACCAACCGCTGGCAAGCCGCAGCCCCAATCCTAGCAATCCCCTGCTGTTCTGGCAGGTGAAATCTGGATTCTCGCATCGCTCGCTGGCGCGCTGTGGCGGATGCGCCCGGAGGTTGGTTAAATACCACGCTGTACGATTGGGGGCTGGTTACGGACCGGGAGGTTTGATGCGTTGGATCGTTCTGTTTGCCGTTGGCGCGCTGCTGATCGGTTGTGATAAGAGAATTCACGAAGCGGGACTCCGCGCACCGGGGCCGGTTGAAGTCGCCCAGCGTTAACGTGCCATAAATTTGAAGGGAGCCCGGCCATGTCCGAGCGCGTGCCGCCCGTTATCAGTCCGACCGCCGAGGTCGCCCCGAAGCTCGAATTCCTGATCCGCGAGACCGGCGGCTTCGACGAGGCCCCCGCCGGGGCGTTCAAAATCAAGATCTTCCATTCCGCCGCGTTCCCGTGGGAAGAGGTCTTCAAGCTGCTGCTCTACCGCGGCTACAAGGTGAACGTGACGGCGCACAAAGCCGATCTTTTCGTGGAAGCGACGCCGTAGGAAAGAAGCCAGGAGCCAGTAGAAGGGGAACATAGGTCTGAGTGTGCGGAGCGGTCTATCGTCGGCGCGAATAGCATAAGAAATATTTCTCCGCTCGCCTATTTCTGGCTTCTGGCTGCTGGCTCCCTGCTTCTCCCCACTCACATCACCTGCCCTACCCGTTCGATGGCCGCCAGAGTCGGCTTCATATATTCCTGCCCGAACAATCGCAGGTGGTTCAGCATGCTGTAGAGTTGGTACACCGGCTTGCGGATTTGGTGGTACTCGGGCGGCAGCTTGCGGACCTGTTGGTACGCCTTCAGGAACGCCGGCGTGACCGTGTGAAACAGCTCGAGGTAGGCAAGCTCCTGCTCGCAGTGCGCGTATTTGCAATTCGGATCAAGCAGAGCCGCGATGTGCCAATTCCCATCGGCATCCGGCTTGGCCATCATGTTGGTGGACCAGAGATCCCAGTGCACCAGTCGCGGGCAATCGGAGTGTGCGATCAGGCGGTCGAGCCGCTCGTGGACTTTCCCGACCTGCTTGCGGCACTTCACCGGCAGCACGCCGGATTTTTCCACTTCGTGCCAGATGGGGTCGTAGATCGCACGGTAGCATTCGGGCCAGCTTGTGTATTTCGTGGGCTCGCCGCCGTGGACGCGCATGTAGTGGGTGCCGGTCGTCGCGTGCAGGCGCAGCATGAGCTCGGCGAGCTCCGTCTGTAACGCTTCGAACTGCTGAGGCGTGCAGGCGGCCTTGGCCGCGGCAAGGTCCACCCCTTCCACGAACTCCATCAGGATGTAGCTGAACGGGTGGTCGAGACTGCCGACCTTGTAGCTGTAAACCTCGGGCACCGGCATGCCCGCCTCGCGAAGCAACGCGAGCTGCCACGCCTCATCCGCATGGGCCTTGTCCACGCGGTGCGGCGTAATCTTGAGCACGGCCTTGCGGCTGTCCTTCAATCCCAAAGCCAAAGTGACATTGATACTCCCCCCAGCGAGCGGCGTAACCGCCTCCAGCTCCGCGTCATCACCCGCCCAACCCCGGGCGATCCCGCGGAGCACCTGCCACGAAATATCGACCTCATGAGGTGTCATGCGATCCGACACCCCATTTTGCGCCCCCGGTTCCATTTCGACAACCAAAATCCCGGGACATTTGTGATTTCAATTGCGTTGAAGGTAGTTGAGGACTGTTCCTCGGCCTGGTGACAGGCCGCTGTGCGGATTAACGCGAAGGCGCGAAGACAAACGCGAAGAAGAGCAAATGCGTAGCGCCATGTGCGCCAAAGGCAAGCCGCCAAGGAGAATTCAATTTGAATTTATGACTTGGCCCCTTAGCGCACTTCGGGCGTAGCCTTCGCCACTTCCAAGCAATTCGTAGGTTCGGCTCCGCCGAACATTCCTCCGGGCACTTGAAAACATCCGGCGGAACTGAATCCACGACATTACAGCCGAATTCGGGTCAGGCATTCCGGCCTTCATTTTTCAGCGTTTCTGCGTTCCCCATCCTCCGCCGCCGGGCGTGCGAATGGTGAGCATGTCGCCTGGACGCAAGGAAAAATGCGCCTTGCCCGATGGGAAGGCATCATGCTGTTGCGTCGCGGCACGATGTATCCAGTCTGCCCCGACCGTACCCGGCCCACCGCCCGCCGAGCCGTAGGCTCGCGAGCGACGACGATCGCCCAGCAGCGTTCCTTCGCAATCCGCCAATGCTTCGATCTGCCGCAGGATGCCGTCGCCGCCGCGATATTTTCCACTTCCGCCCGAATCGGCCGCTCTCTCGAATGCCCGAACACGTAGCGGGTATTGCATCTCCAGCGCCTCGGCGGGCGTGTTGAGCGTGTTGGTCATGTGGCACTGCACGCACGATGCCCCGTCATACTCCGGGCCCGCGCCGCTGCCTCCGCCGATGGTTTCGTAATAGGTCCACCCTTCGCCGCCGAGGGCCACGCTGCTCATCGTCCCGCAGCTCGCGGCGGGTGTTCTGCTCGGCAGCGCCTGCGCGATCGCGGCGAGCACCACGTCCACAATCCGCTGGCTTGTCTCCGTATTGCCCGCCACGACGGCTGCGGGGTAAAGCGCGTGCACCACGCTTCCCGGCCGGGTGAGCACATCGATGTTTCGAAAGCATCCGCCGTTCAGCGGCACATCTGCGTCGAGCAGACAGGCGAAGCAGTAGTAAACCGCCGACCGGGCCACGGCCTCCGGGCAATTGATGCAGCCGGGGACCTGGCCCGCGCTGTCGCGCAGATCCACGACTGCGTGATCTCCCGCGATGCGCACCGTCGCCACGATTGGCACCGGCCCGTTGCCCGCACCGTCATCGTCCATCGCGTCTTCGAACCGGTAGTTCCCGTCGGGGATCGCTGAAATTGTCGCGGCCATGAAAGACTGTGCGTAATCGAGCAATGCCCGCCCGTACTGTTGAACGCGTTCGGTGCCGTGCCGCCCGATCATTCGCGCGAATGCGGCTGCGCCCACATGATTGGCCGCGAGCTGCGCGTCGAGGTCGCCCAGCCACTCGTCGGGCGTGCGCACCGCCTTTAAAATCCTCCCGAGCAACTGCTCATCGCGCACGCCCCGCCGATAGAGCAGCGACGGCTCGATGCGAATCCCCTCTTCGTCGATATGTCGGCTGAGCGTCATCGACCCCGGGCTGACGCCGCCCACATCCGCATGATGCGCCCGGTTCGCCGCGTACCCGACGACAGCTCCTTCGTGAATGACCGGCGAAACAATCGTGATGTCTGGCAGGTGCGTCCCCCCGGCGAATGGGTCATTCACGATCGCCACATCCCCTTCCGCCAGCGCCCCCAGTTGCCCCAGCACCGCCCGCACCGAAGCCGGCATCGACCCCAAGTGCACCGGAATATGCGCCGCCTGCGCGAGCAGCTCGCCCGAGGCATCGAAAAGGGCACAGGAAAAATCCCGCCGCTCTTTAATGTTGGCGGAGAACGCCACGCGCTGCAGCGTAATCCCCATCTCCTCGGCGGCGGCCTCGAAGAGGTTGCGGAGCAGTTCGAGTTCGATGGGGTCGATGGTCATGGATCGCTCTTCATCAGTGTATACCGTTCGTTCTCGTGAGCACCACGGTTCCATCGGCATTACCCTTGGCTTGCCAACCTGGCGGAACGTACGTCGTGGCCTCGGTATCCACGAGCAGCAGCGGGCCAGGTCGAGCGACTCTCACCATGTCGGCGCGGGACAAGACGCTGGCGCGGATTGTGCCTTCGCTGGCCGTCAAGTCTGTGGCCGCGTCGGGTCCGACCATGCTCTCCGTGTGCAGTTCCGGCAGCCGCAATTCCGGCGAACGGCCGATTCTTCTGACGCGCAACGTCACAATCTCGACCGCGCGGCCCTCGGGGGCCTGGCCGTAGAGGGTGCGGTACGATTCGACGAATCGGTCCTCGATGTGTTGGCGCGAGGGGCGTTCGACGCGGATCTTGATCTCGTGGGATTGGCCGCGGAAGCGGACGTCGGCCCAGGCCTCCAACGCGGCGGTTTGCTCGTGCGGGATCAGGTCGATCGTTTCGCCGGAAATGGAGCCGAACTCGGCGGGGAGGCGGGAATCGTCGAGGTCTTCACCCAAATGAATGACCGTGCGCGACGCATCCGCGACGGGCGGGGCGACGACCATTCCCAGGGCGCTGAGAACCCCGCTGTATGGGGGGATGAGCACGCGCGGAATTTCGAGGGCGTCGGCTAATGCGCAGGCGTGCAGGCCGCCCGCTCCGCCGAAGCTGACGAGCGTGAAATTGCGCGGGTCGTGTCCCCGGCGGCTCGTGACGGAGCGAATGGCCCGCTCCATGTTCGCCTCGGCGACCTTCACGATCCCGAGCGCCGTCGCGTTCACGTCCTTTCCCATTGCATCCGCTAGTTTCGCAATAGCCCGGCGGGCGAGTTCCAGGTCCACGCGCATTGCGCCGCCCAAAAACCGATCGGGCAGGATGCGGCCGAGAACCAGGTTCGCGTCCGTCGCCGTTGGCTCGATGCCGCCGCGGCCATAACATGCCGGCCCTGGCATCGCCCCTGCCGACCGCGGCCCGACGCGCAGCGCGCCGCCGGGGTCGAGATACGCCATTGAGCCCCCGCCCGCGCCGACTGTGTGAATGTCGAACATCGGCAGGCCGATCGGAAGGCCGTCCACCGTCATCGAGGTGGTCCACTGTGGCCGGCCGCCGAGGATCGTCGCGACGTCGGTGCTGGTGCCGCCCATGTCGTAGGTGATGACATCGGAAAAGCCGGCCTGCTGCGCGACAAATGCAGCGCCGAGAACCCCACCCGCCGGCCCCGAAAGCACGAGGCGGGCGGCGGAGCGGATCGCCTCGGGGACGGAAAGCGTGCCGCCGGAGGAGTGGATGATTCGGAGAGAACTCGGATTGCAATTTGAACTTTGCAATTTGCAATCCCCTTCTCCGTCACCGCGTCCTTCTCCCATCCCGCTTGCGAGCGCCGAAAGATACTCCCGCACCGTCGGTCGCAGCGCCGCGTTGATCACCGTCGTGCTCGCCCGTTCATACTCGCGAAATTCAGGCAGTACTTCGCAGCTCAGGCTCACGCTCAGGCCTGCCGACACGCACTTGCGGGCGATCAGGCGTTCGTGGGCGGGGTTGATGAAGCTGAAGAGCAGGCAGACCGCCACATGCCGCAGGCCGCGGGATTGGATTTGGGCGATCAGGCGATCAACTTCGGCTTCTTCGAGCGGCTCGACCACATTGCCGCGGGCGTCGATGCGCTCGCCGATAGTGAACCAGTTCTCCTCGGGCGTCAGCGGGGCGGGCCGGGTGATGCGCAGCGCGTAGAGGTCCGGGCGGTTTTGCCGGCCGATCAGCAGCATGTCGCGGAAGCCTTCGGTCGTGACGAACGCAACGGGTTCGCCGGCCCGCTGCAGGAGGGCGTTGGTGGCGACGGTGGAGCCGTGGACGATATCTGCGGCACGCCCGTGAGCGCTGACCTGCCGCACGGCTTCAATCACGGCCAGGTGAAAATCAGGCGGCGTGGAGGGGATCTTCACGACGTGAAGGGAAGAGCCGTCGAAAGCGACGAGGTCGGTGAATGTGCCGCCCACGTCCACGCCGATCCGAAGCGAGCGCTGCGGGGCGGGTTCATGTGCCGGCGTGGTTTGTTCGGCGTTCTCTGACGGCATACAATCGGCCCTCATGCGGCTTCCAACTTTACTCCCTCGGCGTTACGCGTTTTTCCGCCCGGCCGGTGCGAGCTTACTGGTCGCAGTACTGGCCTGCAATTTCGTCGCGGGCGCCGCCAAAGTAGAAACCCCGGCCGCAAGTCGCGCTACCGAGCCCGTCTCGGCATTTCATGT
>JAQGHH010000614.1 GCA_028288945.1 Phycisphaerales bacterium | reverse complement strand
GGAAGTTCAGCGCGATCGACGTCTGGGTGGACCGCAAGACCTACTTCCCCGCCCGCATCGACACCGACAACCCCGATCAGTCGGATGCCAAGAAAACGGAACTAAGCGACGTGCAGATCAACCCCGCAGGCGGCTTAGGAGACGGGGATTTCCAATTGCCGAAGGTGGAACAGAACAATTGGAATATTCAGACGGAACCTTATAAGGAGTGAGAGGCTTTCGGGGTGCCGCACGACCCTCGGACCGCTCGCTCGTCAATGGCGGAATACCTGATTCAAATCTCTGGCGCCATGTAGTACGCGGAGAACATCAATGCCGTCTTGGGCTGGAAGGTAGAAGATGAGGTAATTGCCGAACCCGCTGACGGGCCACGAGCGCACGCCTTGGAGCCGCGGATTGGGAAAGTTGCGGAGAGCCCCCATTGCCGGAAATTCGGCGAGCTTCCTGAAGTCAGCGAAGACAGCCCTTTCATACCGCTCCGCGGCATCGAAGTTCCGTTCACCGATATAAACGACCTGCTCGTCAAGGTCTCGCTGAACCTCGGGACGAATTCGGATGCGCCGACTCACGGCTTCCCCGATCGCGAGAGCCGCTCCTTGTAGCGGGTACGGAACCCGGCCCAGAACGCATCATCCGCCTCAATGGGCTGGCCGCTGTCCAGCCCCTTGATGAGCTCCGCTTCGATTTGTCCGACCGACCGGCGCAGGTCGTCTTCGATGAGTGCCTCCACGTATGCGCTTACATTCGCATACCCCGCCTGGGCGGCCTGCTTTTCGATGATCTGCTTGAGCGCATCGGGCAATGAAATCTGAAGCGTCATCGGAAGGACCATCCTTTCAACCCACATTATATCGCACGCAGCATTGCAAGAGCCACGTGAGCTGACACTTCGCGCGGCCTGATTGTCATTCCGCGTTCGCCACCGGCTGCCGCTTGGGGTTGGGTTGTCGGGGTATCAAGGCGCGTTCGAGGTTGCGCATCGCCTGGCGCAGGCGTTGTTCGTTTTCGACGAGGGCGATGCGGACGAACCCTTCGCCGTGCTCGCCGAAGGCTCGGCCGGGGGAGAGGGCGACCTCGGCTTCGTCCATCATTCGAAGGCAGAAGTCGATCGTCCCTTCGCCGGCCTTGTAGTGGGCGGGGTTGATCTTCGCCCAGACGAACATGCTGGCACGCGGCTTTTCGTACGTCCAGCCCAGGCGGTCCAGGCCCCGGCAGACTTCGTCGCGGCGCTCTTGATAGATCTTGCTCTGCTGCTCGGGCATCTGTTCGCATTCGCGCATCGCGATGATGCTGGCGATCTGCAGCGGCGCGAAGATGCCGTAGTCGTAGTAGCCTTTGATCGTGGCCAGGGCCTTGACCATCTCCGCGTTGCCGGCACAAAAGCCGACGCGCCAGCCGGCCATGTTGTAGCTCTTGGACATCGTGGTGAACTCGACGCCCAGTTCCTTTGCTCCCGGCGTGGACAGAAAGCTCGGGGCCTTGTAGCCGTCGAAATTCACCTCGCCATAGGCGAAGTCGCTGATGATCATCACGCCGCGCCGACGGCACATCTCAATTGCCTTTTCCCAGAAGCCCGGCTCGATGGTCATCGAGGTCGGGTTGTGCGGGTAGTTGAGGATCAGCATCTTGGGCGGCGGATAGAGCCCGTCGATCGTGCGATCGATGCGGTCGAGAAACGCCTGGTCGTTGCCCAGCGGCACGCGGATGACGTTCGCCCCCGCCATGGCCGGGGCATAGATGTGGATGGGAAAGGCGGGGTCGCCCACGACGACGGTGTCGCCCGGGCCGAGCATCGCGAGGCACAGGTGACTGAAGCCTTCCTTGCTGCCGATGGTGGCGATGATTTCGGTTTCGGGGTCGAGGTCGACGCCGTACTTTTTCTTGTACTTGATCGCCACCTCGCGGCGCAGCCCGGCGACGCCGTTGCTGACGCTGTAGCGATGGTTGCGCGGGTCGATCGCGGCTTCCTTCAACTTCTCGACGACGCATTCGGGGGTGGCGTCGGTGGGGTTGCCCATGCCCAGGTCGATGATGTCGATGCCGGCCACCCGCTTGTCGTACTTCATCTTGTTGATGCGGCCGAACAAGTACGGCGGAAGGCGCTGGATGCGGGAGGAGACGTCAATTTTGAATGGTTGTTGGTTCATAAAGCACGTATGGCTCAAATTCCGCACCGGGGCGTATACCGATGCATATTCGGTAAAAAGAGTCTAGCGGACTAAATGGAAAATAGCACCCGAGGCCGGTGATGACCGGCCTGCGGGCGATGGCTGAAGAAATTCCGCCGGGGCGGCGTGGTGGCTACTTGCCGGGCTGGGGTTGCGAAGCCGGTTTGGAATCCAGCTGGGGCAGCCCGGGAAGTGTGACCGTCCCCGGCCTCGTCGCCGGCGGCCGCTCACCCGCCGGGGCCGTTGCGGCCTCCGGTGCGGCGCCCGTCGCGGGCGGCGTCCCTTGTGCCGGCTGTGTCGCCGGTTGCGTCGCAGCGCCGCCCTTGAGGCTGTCGCGCAGGCGCTGCTCCCTGTTCATCTCTTCCTGGATCCGGTCGCGCTGGTGGATTTGCTCGGCCTGCCTGGTCTGGAATTGCCGTCGCAGGACGGGATCTTCGATGACCAATATCGGGTTGCCCGACTTGGTTTTGCCCAGCGCCTGTACGGCGAGGTCTTCGCGCAGCTTCTTCACGGCCGTTTGCAGCAGCTTCTCATTCAGCGTCCGGCGGACGCTCTCCTTCACGTCCTCGAACTTCACCGCCCGCGGCGCGATCTTCTCAATCTGCTTGATCAGGATGAAAGACTGGCCATACGCCACAACGTCGCTCGTCTCGCCCGGCTTGAGGCTAAAGGCGACGTCCTTGAAGTTCTGCGGCACTTGCTGGCTCTGCCTTGAGAACGGAGGAAGCTCGCCGCCCTGCTCCGCCGACAGTCGGTTGATGCTCATGTCCCTCGCGACGTCCTCAAACTTCTCCCCGGCCCCGAGGCGAATCTTCGCCTTTGTCACCTGGTCCATGTTGCCCATCTCGATGTAGCGGACTTTTACGAGCTCGCCGTACATCTGCCCGAAGGCATTTTGCACCGCTTCGTCATTGATCTTCCCCTCCACTTGCGGCAGCGCGATTTTGCGGATGTAGGCATTGATCTGAAGGACAATGTCATACTCGCCCGGGCTGATGTGCTGGTTGTCGAGGAACTGTTTGAGAAACGCCTCGCGGTCCGAATCCATTTCGGCGCGGATCTTCGCGGCCAAAGCGTCGTCATTCTTCAGAAGCGCGTCGTCGAGCTTGCCCTGAAGCTTGCTCTCGGATTCAGTTCCTTTAAACAGGCGGTCGAGCGTGATCTTCCGCTCGTCCGCGATATCCTGATCCGAGACCTTGACCCCCGCTTCGTGAGCGTCCTGCTTCACCAGCTCAAGTTGCACCAGGTTCATCAGCATGGTCAGGCCGTGCGACTCGACAAGCGGCCTGACAAGCTGTTCCATCGTCATCGGATTCCCGTTGATCCGCGCGATGACCTGATCCGCCGAGCCCGGTGAAACGTGAACGGGCGCAACAGGCGATCCCTCCGCGCGCCCGGACGTGCGGCTGATGACTGTGGGTGACACTTCGCCATTCCCGGAGGAAGCGAACGCCATCGGCGCGCGTTCTTCCGACGACGGCTGGGGCTTTTCGCCACAACCGCTCAACAGAGCCGTCCCAATAAACAATGCGCCGAACGCTCGATGTACAACCATGGTGCCTCGCTAGGGATGCTCCTCCCGGACGGGGAAGTATCGGAGTGGGATTGGAGGGTGTCAAGGACGTGGAAGTTGCCAGTTGTCAGTTGTCAGTTGTCAGTGAAGATGCAAACGCAAGCTTGTCACTTCTGCTTCCTTCACTGGCAACTGACAACTGGCAACTGGCAACTATTCCAAGTACAACCGCGCTCGATGGCGGAACCACTTGCGGTGATCCTTCCGGCGGCGGGGCGCTCGGTGCGCTTTGGGGGGCCGCGCAACAAGCTTCAGGAGATGCTCAAGGGGCACACCGTCATTCGGCGGGCGGTCCAGGCGTTTTTGATGCGCGGTGATGTCGCCCACGTCATCATCGCGACTTCGCCCGCGCAGCCGTGCGAAACGTCCGCGCCGATGCCCGTGGAAGCGTTTGATCCGCGGATCATGTTCACGCCCGGCGGGGCGAACCGGGCGGACAGCGTGCGGCTCGCGTTGTTGCAAGTGCCGGCGGGCGTGGAGTGGGTCGCCGTCCACGACGCCGCCCGGCCGCTGGTGTCGCAAGGCTTGATCGACCGAACTTTCGCCGCCGCTCGCGAGCACGGGGCTGCCGTGCCTGCCCTTCCCGTTCCGCTCACCGTCAAACAGGCGGACGGCCCGCTACCGGCCAGGGTGCAGCGGACGCTTCCCCGGCACACGCTCTGGGCGATGCAGACGCCGCAGATCATGCGCCGCGCCGACTTGCTTGCCGCGTACCAGACTTGCCCGCTTCCGTTGGAGCAGGTGACGGATGACGCCCAGCTTTTGGAACTGGCCGGCCGCGAAGTTTGGCTGGTGCCGGGTGAAGAGCAGAATCTCAAAATCACCACGCAGTCCGACCTGCGGCTGGCGGAGCATTTTCTTGGCGAAGGGCAGGATTCCTAACGCCGCGAAAGACCACCGGGTTTCACATGTACCTTTTCTTCCTCACCCTCCTCTCCATTTTCAGCGGCGGCAGCGGGAACGACCTGCTCGACTACGTGCCGACGGACGCTTATTGGAACGCCAAGCACGTGGTCGTGAGCGTGGAATCGATGGCTTCACAATCGAAGCTTCCGACGGACAAGGACATTGCCGGCTGGATCGCCGACCTCGACGCCGCCGACCCTCAGACGCGCGACGCGGCTTACCGGGAACTGCTTCACTCCGGGCCTGCGATCCTGCCGAAGCTCGAGAAGATCACCGACGGCCCCGCCGCGGAACCCGCGCAGCGGGCACGCGTGCTGATCGCCCAGATCAACGCCGCCCCAAAGCGCGATGCCGTCCGGCGGCTAATGGCCATCCGCACGCTCGGCGAGTTGAAAAAACAAGAAGGCCTTCCCGTCCTCCGTCCATTCTTGAACTCAAAGGAAATGTTCGTCGCCGACTACGCGCGAATCGCGACAGCGCAGATCGAAGGCAAGCCTACCGAGCGCACGCGCGCCGTCGATACGGACAAAGACGCCTGGCTTCTCCCGGCGGAATGCAGGGCGGTCGCGCATGTGGAACTTCATGGTGGCCGGCCGATCGACTATGCCGCGGCGTTCAAGCAATTCCCGTTGCCGGTTGGAGAAGACAATCAGGTGGCGATCGACTTCATCGCCAACCAGGCGCTGACGATCGCGGAGACCATCGGCAACGTTCGGCTCGACGCGCTGACCATCGGCGTATCGGGCGATGTAAGCGATAAGAGCGGGTGCGCCGTCGTGATTGCCGCCGGCCAGTACGACGCCCCCGCGCTCAACCAATTCGCCAGGAAACTGAAGATCGTTTTCAAGACCGTCGACGGGCACGACGTTTTCCAACCTGATGCGGATAAGTCTGCGTTCCTTCCGTCCAATGACCGGCTGGTGCTGGTCGCCAAGCCGACCGAGCAAGACGCGCCGCTCGCGGAGATGATTTCCGCGATGAAGTCAGGCGCGGGAAAGCTCAAGACGACGCCGGAGATGGCAAACCTGCTCGCCAAGGTGGATGTCAAACAGCCGGTCTGGGCCGTGATGAAAGTGACGGACGCGTACCGCAAAGCACCGCAGTTAGAGGCATTTGACGAAGTGGCCCTCGTGGGCCGACGTGAGGGACCCGGCATCCATCTGACCGTCCACGGCACCGGCCCCGACCCGGCCAAAGTGAAAGCCGCCGCCGACCTGGCGGCGGCCGCAATCACGCAAGCTGCGAAAGACATCCGTAAGATGGCAAGCACCTCTCCAGCGTTGGGAAACATCGCCGACTTATTCGATCAGATGAAAGTCGCCGCCAGCGGCAATGGGGCGTCTATCACCGTCGATGTGCCCGAATTGCCCATCGCCAGCCGGCCGGGACAGAGCGTCAAATCCGCTCCAAAAGAATGACTTGCTTGTGAATGCGCAATTATCTGCCGTGACATGGGCAGCTCGCCGATGTTCGCGCATTCGCGTTTCTCCACCGTTACTTCACTCGTTATTATCCCACCCATGCGACACGCCTATGTGAATCGAGTTTCCGCCGGGATCACCTCAATCGCGGCCGTTATCCTGTTGTCGGCCCCCCTATCGCGGGCGCAAGAAACGCGACCGGTGAGACCACCAAGCAATGAAGCGAAGACGGCGGCAATCCAGGCGCGAATCGGGGTCATTGATCAACTGCTCCAGGAAAACACCGCCGAGGATTACATCGGGCTTGCCGACTCGATGAAGTCGAGAGGCCGTTTCGACGAGGCGGCGTTGTACTACTTGGTCGCGGAGAAGATGAAGCCCGAAAACCCGCAGTGCCGCTATCAGCTCGCGTGCACGTTTTCCATGTGGGGGCAGAAGCAGCTCGCCCTGAATTGGCTTCAAAAATCCGTGGACGCCGGGTTCTGGGGCTCGGCGATGATGGAACAGGATTCGGACCTGAAGTCCATACGCACCGATCCGGCGTTTGCAACGATGCTGGCCGTGGCGATGAGGCGGTACGAGCAGGAAGCGCCCAAACACGCCGGGAAGACGATCATCGCCGTGCCGGCCGGACTGCCACCCAAGGACGGATGGCCCGTGGTGGTTCTGCTTCATGGGTTCGGGGACCGTGGCGAGAGCTACCAGAATTTCGCCGAGGTGGCGGCTGCGAACGGCCTGGCGGGCGTCGCCCCGAGCGGGCCGATCGTTCTCGATGACGGGCACTTCAGTTGGGGCAACGACGCCCTAGCCACGCACAAGTACGTTCAGAAGCAACTGGATGCTTATCGGGAACGCAAGGACCTCGATTTCAATCGAGTATTCGTTGCCGGCTTCTCGCAGGGCGCGATGCACGCGGGGGTGCTTCTGGCGACCAGGCCGGATTCATACCGTGGCGGTCTCTCCATCAGCCCGGGCGGCGAGCCGGGTGTGCCGGCGGAAATGGCGGAGCCAAAACTCAAGCGGCCGCTCTACCTCGTGGGCGGTCATGCAGAGCATCCGATCACCCTCGGGAGCTTGGACAAATTTGAAAACCTTTGGAAGGCAAACGGCTTTCCGGTCGAGCGCCATTGGCATGACGGCGGCCACACGTTTCCGCCGGACTGGAAGGACGTGTTTGCCAAGGCGCTTCACTGGATGGAGGAGAATGCCGCCGGATGAAGACGGATCCCTTATCTCACGGCTCGCCCAAATCCTTCCGCACGGATAAACTGGCCGATCGAGATCTGGATGACGATGGGTGCGAGCCGTGCTTTCCGAGCTGGTGTATCTTGTCACGTCTCGCGTGTCTTCTTCGGTTCGGCATCAACTTATGGACTTTTTCACCTACAAGAACGGCGAGTTGTATTGCGAAGGCGTCCCCGCGGAAACAATCGCCCGCGAGGTCGGAACGCCCGCTTATATTTATTCCAAGGCCACGCTCCTGCACCACTATCGGCAGGTCGCGGACGCCTTCAAACCCGTCAATGCGACCATCTGCTACTCCATCAAAAGCTGCGGGAACATCAACCTCTGCAAGGCCCTGGCCGCGGAGGGGTGCGGCTTCGACGTCACCAGCGGCGGAGAGCTCTTCCGCGCGCTGCAGGCCGGGGGCGATCCGAAGAAGATGATCTACGCCGGCGTCGGCAAGACGGACGAGGAGATCAGGGAAGCGCTGAAGGTCGGGATCGCCGCGTTCAACATCGAGTCGGAAGAGGAGATCGAGAATATCGACGCGGTCGCCGGGTCGATGGGGAAGACCGCCGTCGGTGCGCTGCGCATCAACCCGGATGTGGACGCCAAGACCCACGTCAAAACCACCACCGGCGTCAAAGGCAACAAGTTCGGCGTGGACATCGACCGTGCCGAAGCGGTTTTCGAGCGCTACCGCAATCTCAAGCATCTCCGCATCGGCGGGCTGCACCTGCACATCGGCTCGCCGGTCTACGAGATCCAGCCTTACGTGGACGCGGTGACCAAGGCCATCGCGTTGATCGACCGCCTGACCGAGCGCGGGCACAAGATCGAATGGCTCGATCTGGGCGGCGGATTTGCCGTGAATTACAAGAACCCGGACCAGGCGCTTCCCGTGACCGAGCACGCCAAGGCGCTGCTGCCGCTGCTGAAGGGCAAGCCGTACAAGATCGCGCTCGAGCCCGGCCGCTATATCGTGGGCAACGCCGGCATTCTGCTCACACGCGTGCTCTACCGAAAGGCGAGCGGCAGCAAGCAATTCGTGATCGTCGATGCGGGGATGAACGACTTGATCCGCCCGACACTCTACGAATCCTACCACTTCATCTGGCCCACAAAGCCCGATGCCGCCAACGTGCTCGACGCCCGCCACGAAGAACGGAGCCCGGTGGACGGAGAGACGGTAGACGTCGTCGGCCCCATCTGCGAGAGCGGGGATTTCCTGGCGAAAAACCGCCCGCTGCCGCGTACCGTTCGGGGCGATTTGCTGGCCGTCTTTACTGCCGGGGCCTACGGCTTCGCGATGAGCAGCAACTACAACAACCGGCCCCGTGCGCCGGAAGTGCTCGTGGACGGCGACTCCTTCAAAGTCATCCGGCGGCGCGAGACCTACGAAGACCTCGTCGCGGCGGAAAGGGTGTGATGCCCGCAAGGCGGTGATGGTTGTACCAACCCACAATCGGTGGTTCCGTTGACGCAGCGCCAAGACGGTGGTTCGCGGCAGCATTGTTTTCCTAATTACCTTTGATGCAATCGCTTACGGGATGTCACAAGCAACAGGCCCCCTCCGACATATCACAAGTCAGGTTTTCGGACCTTCGCCTCACTGATAATACGTCCCCCATTTCCGGCGGCTCTGACCGGTTTTCCGACTGAAAAAAGTCGTCAGTGTTGTTCCTGACGCTCTGACGGTACATTGACGTTCTTTACCGGCCATTGGGCAGTTGCCGACGATGAGCATTGGTGTAAGTTGTGCTCGGCTCGCTGGTGATGTCCCTGCCCCGGCCGGTCGATAACTTTCGTGTGATACTTGCCTGTTCCGATATGAGCGTAAAACGATGATGCAAGAGAGTATGGCAATCCCTGCCGTTCCGAGGGCGCCAATGAGCGTCGTCGAGCCCCCTTCCCGTTGGGCGGCACTGGAGTTGCGCGAATTGTGGCGCTTCCGCGAGCTGCTCCTCAGCCTGGCCAGCCGTGATTTCAAGCTCCGGTATCGCCAGACGGCCCTGGGGGTGAGTTGGGTTGTCCTTCAGCCATTAATGGCCGCCGGCATCTTTGGCCTGCTCTTCGGACGCATTGCCAAGCTTCCAAGCGATGGCGTGCCCTACTTCCTTACCGCCTTCGCGGGGATGCTCGGGTGGAACGCCTTTTCGACCACGCTGACCAAGTCGAGCTCGTGCCTGGTCGGCAACGCGCATTTGGTCTCCAAAGTCTATTTTCCGCGGATCGTTTTGCCTATTTCCACGGTCTTTGCGGGGCTGATTGATTTTGCCGTCTCATTGCCTGTGTTTGGCATTCTGCTCGTGCTGTATCATTATCCCCCGACGCTTCAGATGCTGCTGGTGCCCTTGTGGCTCCTGATGGTGCTGGCGTTGGCACAGGCTATCGGGCTGTTCACCAGTGCATTGACGGTGCAGTACCGGGACGTCCAATACATCATGCCGGTGTTGGTGCAATTCTTGCTGATCGCCAGCCCCGCGGGGTATAGCGTCTCTGCCATCACCGACCCCCGCCTGCGGACGTTTTACTTCCTCAACCCGCTGGCGGGATTGCTGTCAGGTTTTCGTTGGTCCCTGTTGGGCAAAGGGGACGTATATTGGGGCTATGTGGCGTACGCGGCAGTAGTCACTGTCGTGCTGCTGGTGGCCGGAGCGTTCGCGTTCCGCCGGATGGAGCAAAGGTTCGCGGATGTCATCTAAACACCCGGCCATTTCGGTGCAAAACGTGGTGAAGACGTACGTGGTGGGCCACAAGGCCGCCCGCCATACCACGCTGGGCGAGGCCCTCACCGCCCGCCTGCGCAATCCCTTCGGCCGCGCGCAGACGGACACATTCCAAGCCCTCAAGGGCGTCTCCTTCGATATTGCCGAGGGCGAAGTCGTCGGCATCATCGGCCGCAACGGCGCTGGCAAGAGCACGCTGCTCAAGATCCTCAGCCGCATCACGCTCCCCACCTCCGGTCGGATGGAACTCTTCGGCCGAGTCGGCAGCCTGCTGGAAGTCGGAACCGGGTTCCACCCCGAGCTCACCGGCCGCGAGAACATCTTCCTCAACGGCGCGATCCTCGGCATGCCCCGGCGCGACATCGAACGGCGGTTCGACGAGATCGTCGCGTTCGCGGACGTGGAGACCTTCCTCGACACGCCCGTGAAGCGCTACTCCAGCGGGATGTACGTGCGGCTGGCATTCGCCGTCGCCGCACACCTCAACCCCGAGATCCTCGTGGTGGATGAGGTGCTTGCCGTGGGAGACGGGGAGTTCCAGAAAAAGTGCCTGGGGAAAATGAAGGACGTCGCCTCCAGCGGGCGCACCGTCCTCTTCGTCAGCCACAACATCGCCGCGGTAAGCAACCTGTGCACGTCCGCCATCGTGATGGAGGGCGGCCAGCTGATTTTCCAGGGCCCCACCCAGCAAGGCATCGAGCGCTACCTCAACACGAACCTCAACGCCCTTGAAGGCGATCGCGACGTAAAGGACTTCCGCCCCGCGTGGTGCAAGCCGTATATTACAGGGGCGCGAATTCTGGGGCCGGCCAAGCGCGAACAATACACGCTTCCGATGGGCTCGGAGATTACACTGGAGATGACCTTCCGCGCCCCGGCGGGCAAGACACTCCGGCGGCCGGTAATGGGCGTCGTCATCAATCACGCGACACTCGGAACCGTGGGCGGCGTGAATACGCGCATGACCGGGTTTGAATCCGACGAGCCGTGTGCCGCGGGCGTCATGTCCTGCACACTTAAGCGGATGCCGCTGCTCCAGGGCAGCTATTCCGTCGAGCTTTGGCTGGGCGATGGTCATGAAGATCTGGACTGCCTGATGGGATACCTTACCTTCCAGATCGAGCCGACCGACATCTACGGCTCGGGGCAAACGCCCTTCGCCCGGCTCGGGGCGATTTACCTGGAGCCCAAATGGCACCTCGCCGCCGACCCGGAAGTCGCGGCGGATAGTGCGGCCGCGGCTGAATCGCGCGCCGCCGACCCGCTCGCCGCCCTATCATCTGAAAACTAGGACTTGAAAATGTCTGAGCAAATTACCGTCTACAACAGCGGATTTTACGAGGGTTTCCGGGAAGGCTCGCGGCGATCGGCCCAGCGAGTCGTCCCCGAAATCCTCGGCCTGCTGGACGTCCGTAGCGTCGTGGACGTCGGCTGCGGCGTGGGCACCTGGCTGCACGCCTTCCAGGATTGCGGCGTAAAAGACGTCCAGGGCGTTGACGGCGAATACGTCGACCTGAGCCAGCTCGAAGTCGCCTCCGATAAGTTTCATCCCCACGACCTCCGCCGACCGCTCCGCCTGGAAAAGGAATTCGATCTGGTCGTGTCGCTGGAAGTCGCCGAGCATTTGGCCCCGGAATTCGCCACGGACTTCGTCGAATCATTGACCCGCCTGGGCCCGGTCGTCCTCTTCTCCGCGGCCATTCCCTTCCAGAACGGCACCAATCACCTCAACGAACAGTGGCCCGAATACTGGGTCGAGCGCTTCGCGAAGCGCGGGTACGTCGCGGTCGATTGCATCCGTCGGCGGGTGTGGGGCGACCCCGACGTCGAGCCGTGGTACGCCCAGAACATGCTCGTCTTCGTCAAGGAAGACCGTCTCCAGGATTTCCCCAAGCTCGCCAGCGCCCGCGCCGC
>JAQGHH010000599.1 GCA_028288945.1 Phycisphaerales bacterium | reverse complement strand
GGGTCAGCTTCATTTTTGCGACGAGTGTTTTCGCCGTCGCACCGGCGGGAGGCTCGATGAGATCGGCCCAGCGATGAACCGCCGAGGCCATCACTTGTGCGGCGTTACGCGGCGCGTCCGCCGGAGCTGGCTGGGCGGCCGACGGATTAATGCTTACAAAAAAGAGGCAGCAAACCGGAATAACGACACTGGTGAGTGCGCGACGTGATCTCATAGAATCAAAGGCTACGAATCTGCAACTGGAGCGTCAATGGAAAACCAAGAACCCGATAACGATCTTTGGAGCCGCCGTCGGTGGCTCGCGCGACTCAGCCTCTCATTTCTCATCATCGGTTTGTGGCTCGCCTACACCGGGTTCCGGGGCGCACAGACCCATGCTTTCAGTCATGGCCGGGTAATGCTCTGCTACGTCGCGGCGATGCTCGCGTTCGTGCTCTTCGCCATGGGCACGCGCGAACGGCACCGGCCGTCGGAGAAGTGATCCACGGCGCTTTCTTCTTCGTTTAGCCGCCCCGCTTTGCGGGGCGTTTTTCTTTCGCCGGCGCGAAACGCGCCCCGCAAGCGGGGCGGCATAATAGGCTCAGCCCGGGGTGGGCTTTGGCCGCGCGTGGCGCAGGTAATAGTAAACAGCTTGCCCTCAGGGAGGAATCAACGCGCCTAAAAAAATCACGGAACCACTAATTATTGCTGTGGCGGGCGTCACCGTACCGCCGATGGGAAGAAAGCGATTGACGCGCTTCGGCGCGGAAGGACCGGATTTGAAACCGTTGGGCCAGGAAATCGAAGACGAGGCTGAGCTGATCGAGCGGTTCGTCCGCTCGTATCGGCGTAAGTTCGCCTCGGCCATCGAGCAGCTCAACCGCCTACCGGAGCCCGCCGCGGAACTGCGTACCGAACTCCAATGCCTGCGCCTGTGCGTCGAAGCGGTGGACATGGTGCTGGTGAATCAGGACCGGCTGGTCGGCGCGTTGCGAAAGCTCTCTGCCGACCAGCGGTCGCTCCGTGCCGCCTAGGTAGCAACTTCCCCGTGCTCCCGCAAAAACGAAAACGCCCGCGCATCAACGCTTAGAGCCGTAGCTGCTCGACGACCTCGCCGGCGCGTGGGACCCTGATTTGGACTTCGACGCGGCGGCATCGGCCTCGCGTTGCGAACGTGCGGCGGCCGCGACCGAGTCGCGGGCCTGCTTAAGACGATCCTCGGCGGTAGCCAAAGCTTGCTGGGCGGGGGCGTATTCCGGATCGAGCTTTACCGCATCATCCACCTGCACCTGCAGCGCGTTATAGGCCGCCAACGCGTCGTTGTACTTCTGACGGGCCGCCGCCACCTTCGGATCATCGTCCAAGGCGTCTTTCGTCATCTTCTTCATTTGAATGGTGGCGTTGGTATAGGTTTGCAACGCCGCATCGAGGTCGGGCTTGGGCTTGGCGATGTCCTCACTGCCCGGAGATACGGGCTTGCTGGCTTCCTCCTTCTGCGCCTCGGCGGCGTCGCGCTTTGCAGCGACGGCGGCGTATTCGGGTTTCTTGACCAGCGCCGCGAGCACCGGCTTTTCGGCCGCGTCCAATTCGGCCTTGGATTGCTTGACGGCGTCCTTGGCCGTCTTCCATTCTTCCTTGGCCTCAAAAACGGAAGCCACGCGCTTCTTGATGGCCGCCATATCCTTCTGACACTTTTCCACTTCCATTCTGGCGTCGGCGACCTGCTTCTGGCCGGCGGCGTTTGCCGAGGATTGCCCAGGGTTGCTGGGAAGGGCAAACGAAACCAAAGGCAGGGCGGCGATGGCGGCGGCAAAGACAGCGGTGCGAATCGTGCGCGGGATCATGAGCGGTCCTCCGACCTGGTAAGCGGCGTCGGGCGCCGAAGACTGGATCACCCTCTATAGGAATAATGACAGACAACAATACTATACCAGAAGTCCTGCCAGCCGGAAATAAATATCGCGACGTTGGAAGCGTTAACACATTCCATCGCGGCCATGCGACGGGATTTCAGGACTCGATCCCCTCGCTAGCTTTACGCCATCGGCAGGCACCCTGTTCTGGCAGGGCGACGGGCCGCAGGCGGGTGGAAGGTCCTTGCGTACCGTCGTAATATGGGGGCTTCGTGCGGAATGACTACGACATCATCGTAATTGGCGGCGGCCACGCCGGGGCGGAAGCCGCGTGGGCGGCGTCGCGCCTGGGGGCTTCCGTGGCCCTGGTCACGCTCGACCCCTCCCGTACGGGCCAAATGTCCTGCAACCCCGCCATCGGCGGCCTGGCCAAAGGCCAGATGGTCCGCGAAATCGACGCCCTAGGCGGATTAATGGGCTTGGCCACCGATGCCACCGGCATCCAATTCCGCATGCTCAACCGGAGCAAAGGCCCGGCCGTCTGGGGGCCGCGTGCCCAGGCGGATAAGTATAAATACGCAGTGGAAGTGCAGCGGCTGCTGGGCACCTGCCGGAATTTGGAATTGGTGCGAGGGGAAGTGGCGGAGATTCTGACGGAGGGTTCGGGGTTCGGGGTTCAGGGTTCAGAAATGGAGAGGAAGGAAGGTCTTGCGGATTCTGCCCTGAACCCTGAACCCTCTTCGAGCCTGAGCCTCAGAGCCGAAGGCCAAACCCTGAACCCTACCGCGGCGTTTCGCGTCCGCGGCGTTCTGCTGGGCGACGGCACCCGGCTG
>JAQGHH010000548.1 GCA_028288945.1 Phycisphaerales bacterium | reverse complement strand
GGGCTGTTGGCCAGCGCCAGTGCCTGTTGCGGCATGATCGTCGGCAGACGGCGGTAGCATTCCGCAGGATTCGGGGCGTCGAAGACTTTTAGGAAAACCATCTGCTTTTCCGCGGCGGTGCGGAAGTAGAGGCTTTTGCGGAAGACGGATTGGCCGGCGGATTCGTCGAGGTCGGGGCCGCCGGGCGTCGGGTCGAGTTGGCCGCTGACGGACAGGATGCCGTCGCGCACGGCCTCGGCTTCCAGGCGGCGGGGGTTCATCCGCCAGAGCGCGCGGTTGTCCGGGTCGATTTTGCTGTTTGCGTCATTCTCGCCGGCCGTGCTTTGCATGCGGTAGGCGGAGCTTGTGACGATCAGGCGGTGGATCGCCTTCATCTTCCATTGGCCGTCCATCAGCTCGACCGCGAGCCAGTCGAGGAGTTGCGGGTTGGTCGGCGGCTTGCCGTTGAGACCGAAGTCGAAAACCGTGGGGACCAACGGCTCGCCGAAATGGCGCGTCCAGATGTGATTGATCGCCACGCGAGCGGCCAGCGGGTTTTCGCGCGAGGTGATCCACCGCGCCAGCGCCAGCCGGCGGCCGGTGCTGGAGGCGGGATAGACCGTGCCGAGGGACGAGTAAGCGGCGCTGGGATGATCGGCGGCGGATTGCGCATCGGCCCAGGCCTTGCAAGCGTCCGCGTGTTTCTTGCCGGCGGCGGTGGCGGCCGCCGGATCTTTTCCGACGCGGGCAATGAGCAGTTCATTCCACGCCTGCTCGAGCAGCTCTTCGGCTTTCGCGGCCTTCGCCTCTACCTCCGCCTTGCCGGCGGCGAGCATCAGTTCGTCCGTACGAGACGACGGCGGGCTGGCGTAGCGTGCGGCGTCGGCGGCGGTGCGCGATTCCGCGAATGCGCGATCGGCACGGGCGGTGGCGATATGCAGCCGGGCCAGTGCCGCGTTCCCCTCCGCTTTGGTTAGGGCCAGTTCGGCGGCAGCCATCGGATCGGTCGTGGCCTGCGCGGCACCGGCGGAAGGCGTTTCGGTTATGACCGCGTTTGCCGGCAGCGGGTCGACACGAAGGCTGATGAACTCGGCGGAAGCGTCGAACGCCCAAATTTGAAATTTGCCGTGGTTCCGCACGTGCGGCAGCTGGTAGACGACCGCCAGCACATCATCCACGTATACGTTCAGCAGCGGCCCCTTCGCGTCCACGCGAAGCGTGTACGGCTGGCCCAACTTGATCGGCAGCGACTTCGCGCCTTCGGAAGGGTATTGCAGCGCGCCTGGCGGTCCGTGGGCGATCTGCAACTTCGGACCGCCCGAAAAGGCGCTGAGATAGACGGTGTTTGAGAACGAATCGGTGGCGTCGAAGGTCAGGCCTACCGAGCACCATTGCACGCCGCCGGTGATGGTGAATTTGAAACGGGCGGTGAAGTCCTGCGGGATCTCGGGGAGGGAAGCCAGCGCGCGTTCCTGTGCGCCGGTCTGGAGCTGCGCGAGGTGGCCGGACTTGTATTCCCACTGCCCGATGCCGGGCTTCCAGAGGTCGGAACGCTCGTGGGAAAAGTCGTCGGAGAGCGATGCGCCGGCGGCGCCGGCTTGCGCGAGTGTAAGCTCGCGCGTGTCCCCGGTACGGGCGATGGCGGCGTCGAGGGCCTTGCGCGCGGTCGCCACGGCATCATCCGCGTTGGTGATCTCTGACTGGGCCTTGTGGATTTGAGCGTCCGCCGCGGCGAGCGTTTCCTGCTGCTCGAAGGGGCGCAGGCCGGGGTAGTAAGCGGCGGCGGGCAGGTTGACGGGTTGCACGTCAAGTTTGCCGCCAAAAACCGCGGGAACCGCCGGCGCGAGCGGGGACGATTCGTCCGGCTGCTTTTCGTCGCCGCGGATGAACAGGAATGTTTTGGCCTGTGCGTCCGCGTCGTAGCTGCGGACGAGGCCGTCCTTCGTCGCGTCGGGCTGGCCCGGCACGCGGTCGGTGCGGACGTTGTACGACTCGAAGATGGCGCGGAACTGGTAGTGCTCTTTCTGGCTGATCGGGTCGTACTTGTGGTCGTGGCACTTGGCGCAGTTGACCGTCATGCCGAGGAACGCTTTGGAGGTGTGTTCGACGGTGTTTTCCAACCAGACGTTGCGGTTAAATTTGTACCAGTTACGGGCGAGGTAGCCGGTGGCGCGGATCGTTTGCGGGTCGTCGGGCGCCAGCTCGTCGCCGGCGAGCATCTCCTGCACCATCCGGTCGTACCCCTTGTCGGCGTTAAGCGATTCGACGGCCCAGTCGCGCCAGCGCCAGACGAAAGGCTGGCTGTCGCGCACCTCGGCCATGAACCCCGCCCAATCGCTGTAGCGCCAGACGTCGAGCCAGTGGCGGCCCCAGCGCTCGCCGTAGGCGGGGGACGCGAGCAGACGGTCCACGACCTTCTCAAAACTGTCAGCGGACTCGTCGGCGAGAAACGCGTGAAGCTCCTGCCGCGTGGGAGGGATGCCAATCAAGTTGAGATAGACCCGGCGGAGAAGGGTCGCCTTATCGGCTTCGGGACGCGGCGTGAGCTCCCGCCTCTCATGCTCGGCGGCAAGGAAGGCGTCGATGGGATTGCGAACCCAGGCGGCATTCTTCACGACGGGAGGGGTGGGCCGCACGGGAGGCACGAATGCCCAATGCCGATGTGTGTCCGCCGCCGGCGGCGTTTCTTCCGCAAACGTCGGAGCCGTTAGGAATGTGATGCAGACCAGCGTGAAGAGGTGCACGCGCATGGTTGCCGACATCATCCCCGCAACCCGCGGCAAACGTCAATCCTCCTGGGCAAGATTACGTGGAAGGGGTCCGTGCCATCCACAAGGCGATCACAAAAGGGAGTTGCGGCCGGGTACCCCGGAATTGACGGAACTTCAAACTGCCGGTTCAGAGGCCCCGGGCGAGGAGACGTGTTGCCGCACGCATTGCAGCAAATTGTCCGCGGAGAACTCGGCCTTGGTGAGGCACTCCTTCACGCCCAGCGTGCGGGCGCGGAGTTGGAAGGTCCGGTCCTTGAGCGCCGAGAACATGATGACCGGGATGTTCTTCCATTTCGGGAACCGGCGGATGCCAGCGAGAAACGTCAGGCCGTCCACTTCCGGCATCATCTGGTCCAGCAGGACCAGGTCGGGCTTGTGCTCTTTGAGGCGCACGAGCCCCTCGGCCCCGTTGTGGGCCGTGTCGGTTTCGTATCCCTCACGTTGCAGCAGCCGGGCCATCGCCTCGCGGCTGCCGGCCATGTCGTCCACAATTAGAATACGGCTCACGAGCGGCCTCCCTTGGTCCACCAAATAGTTGTCGGGGAAACATAAAGCCATTCAAGCAAAGGCCGTTCCACTTAGTGGAATCACGCGAAAAGAGTGCGTGATGGGGCATTAAACGCAAAACGGGCGGCCGAGAGGGCCGCCCGCTTCGCACGCCGTTTGTGGGGGAGTCGTTTTAGCGGTGCTTTTCCTCGTCCACGAGCAGTTCGCCCCCCGCGGCGGTTGCAACCTGTGAATCCGCCGGGACCTGCTCGCCGGCATCCGCAAGCATCTGCATGCTCATTCGGCGGACGACCGCGATATTCACGTTGCGGCCCGGGCAGTCGGTGCTCTTGGTGTCGCGGTGGCCCAGCACGTGGTCGGGCGAAATGTGGTAGGTCTTCATCAGGTATGAAGTCAGCTTGGCCAGCGACTTCATCTGTGCGTCTGTCGGGCGGGTGACGTCGAAATTGCCTACGAGGCAGATGCCGATGCCGTGCTGGTTGTACTGTTCACTGGGGGTCTTGGCGTGTGCGCCGTACTTTTGCTTGGGCCAGCGCGAACCGACCTCAACCTGGCCGTCGTGGGTGTCGGTGCCGTTGCCGATCACGAAATGATAACCCAGTTCGTCCCACCCCTTGGCGCGGTGCATCTTATCGAATGCGGCCGCGCCGCCGGTGGGCGTAGCGCTGTGGTGAACGACGATCCAGAGCCACTGGTTGGGGTTGGTGGCGGCGACGGGAACCCAGCCCGCCGGCACGTCGCCATGAGCCCCCGGCCGCGGCGTGGCCACTGCCACGCGCTGCTGCACGGGCGCGACCGGCGTCACGGCCGCCACGTGCGACGGCGCAGCCGGCTGCATGCTTGGCCCGGTGAAGCTTGGAGGAGGAAGCGTGGAGACGACGGGGTTCTCAGGCTGTTGCACCTGGCATCCCGCCACGGCGAACAACCCTGCAATCACGAGGGGTAAATACCACTTAGCCATCCATGGCCCCTTATCGGAATAATGACAGTCCCCCGGCAACAATTGCCGCCCGCGGCCGTGCGATGAATCTTATCGGACCGTTTGCCTTCAAAACTCAATTGCGAAGCAGCCCAGCGCGGACGCCTGTTGTATCGGATTGCTCCACCGAATTCCAGCATAACCCGCGCGGTTTGCTTTGCGCTATCCGCATCATTACACTTCCGCGTCCTATGAAATCGGAACGGCGGCACGATCTAAAGACCAACTCGCTTGCGAAAGGGATGACCACCCTTCCGGGCCTTGCGCAACAGTACGGTTCGCGTGTGCTGCTGGGCATCATCCTGTGCCTGCTGGTGTACGTCCTGGTCTATCGGTGGACCACCGGCAAATCGCAGCGCGCCACCGCCGCGGGGGAAAATCTCGCCGTCGCCCGCGTCGCCCTGAATTCCCTCCGCAATCCTCCCGTGCGGCTGCCGCCCAAGGACCTGGCCGGTCTCCGCGACCAGGCCGCGAAGGAAGCGGACGCCGCGATCCGCGACGCCCTCACCAATGCCGAGGACCCCAAGTTCAAGGCGGAGGTGCTCATCACCCGCGGCGACCTCAACTGGCAGCTTGCCAACTATCCCGCCGTGCCGTCCGACAGCGTGCTCGGCAGCAGCGGCCGCGCGGAAAAGAGCCCCGAAGAGTATTTGAAGGCCGCGGAGGAATCGTACCGCCAGGTGCTCGCGCCGCCGTTGAATGAAGATCATCAGTCGGTCACGACGGCCCGCTTCGGTCTGGCCGCCATCGCCGAAAACCGGAACCAATGGGTCGAGGCGCGGAAGGACTACCAGCAGATCATCGACGACCCCGCCACCACCGATGCCTTTAAGACGCAGGCGACCGAGCGGCTTGAGATGACCAAGAAGCTGGAGAAGCCGGTGTTCCTGGGAGGCCCGTCGAAGCCGGAAGCGCCAGTGACTTTGCCAGGCGGCCCGCTGGGCCCCTTCCTACCCCCGACGACAACCGCGCCCTCGACGCAACCTGCGACCGGCGCGGCACCAGCCGCCGGCCCGACGACCAGGCCGGTCGATCCGACATCCGCGCCAGCGCCCGGGCCCGGCAAATAGCGGTCCGTGGCACCTAGAGCCACCCACGTGGTTGACGCCGCGTGTCGCTTGATGGGCGGGCAAGGCTCTGGATTAATCTTTATGTCGCTGGATGGCGCGCATACCCGACCAGAAAACATACGCCTCCTACACGCCGCTGCTGGAGTATTACAAGGACAGCGAAGACCAGGACACCAACCCGCCGGGCGTGGCCGGCGAGTTCTTCAAGGGCCGATCCACCTACCTTCGCCTGGCGCGAAAGGGCGACAAGATCACGGCCTCTTACAGCCACGACGGGAAGAATTGGACTGAGGCGAAGGAGATCGCCGTCGATCTGCCGCCGAAGGTGCATGTCGGGGTGGCCGCGGTCAACTCGTCGGACAAGCCGTTCACGGTGGAGTTCGAGGAGTTCAAGATCGCGGCGGGCAAGTGATTCCCGACACGCCGCGAACATCGCGCTGCGGGATATGAAGGACGGACGCATCGAAGAGTGGGCGTTCACCAGCGTCCTGATCAAGCCCGTCGGACACTGGCAGTACGTGACGTCGCAGCTCCGCGTCGAGGAGTAGTCCGATAAAATTCATTGGGTACCGCCAAGGGAGAGCCGCAGTCTGAATGATAAATGCCGGCCTGTTCCACTTTTTATCTTGTTCACTCTAAGTGAACGATATAGAATGGTGAACAACAGGTCCAGCATGCTCTTCAGCTTCGAAGTACATGATCGAACGGCGTTGGACCTCTTTGCTGAGTGCGAAAAATCACTACAACGCTTTGGAAAAACAGAACTTATCGAGAAATCGGATTGGGCTTACGAGCGATCTTTGCCCGCCGGATATCTAACCATCCAGGCACCCGATGGCCGCATCAGTCGTTACGCATGTGAGGCCAAACGCCGCGTAGGCTCTAGCGCGCTCGCACAGATCGCTTCACAATTGGAAAATTGGGAAACTGCCTACGGCGGTAAACCACTTCTCTTGACGACTCATGCGAATGACGCGCTGGGAGATCAACTTCGGGCCAGGGGAATTGCTTACCTCGACACGGTTGGCAATGCCTGCATAATGGCAGATCCGCTGGTTCATATCTGCGTCCGTGGCTTTAAGCCGCTCAAGCGACCCGAACGAGCAACGCGTGCCTTTCAGGCTACCGGCCTCCAATTGATTGCATTGCTTCTGGGCCACCCGGAAGCCATCGAGTGGACTTATCGAAAAATTGCCGAGTTCGCAGGCCTTTCCCTCGGTTCAGTCTCACGCGTTCTGAGCGACCTGCGCAGCCTTGGATTCATCAGCCTCGTGGCACCCGGCCGAAACGCCGTCGTCAACCGTCGGCGTCTTTTCGAGCATTGGGAATTCGGCTACTCGACCCGGCTGCGACTACGACTTAGACCACTGACGTATCGTCAGGCAGACGGCGCGAAGGTGGAAGGAATCCCGCGCCAAATCCCACCCGCCGCGAGAGAAGGAACCTTGATCGGCGGCGAGTTGGCCGCCGCGATCGCCACCAAACATCTGCGGCCACAAAGCATAACGCTTCACGTTTGGCCAAACGTCCCGATCCTGTCGATCGTTAAGGAATTGACGCTCGTTGCTGACCCCAATGGAAACATTGCCATCATCCGGCAATTCGGCAATATGTCCGCGTGGAAATGGGAAGGCCACGAAAAGGAATTTCTAATCCATCCGCTCCTGATACATGCGGAATTGCTTCACGGGAAGCCCGATGACCGATTGCTGGAAACAGCAAGACTGATTTACGACGCACACATCGCTCCCACTCTCGACAATGACCCATCAACTCACTCAGGATGAACTTGATTGCCTTCGGAGCGTCCAGCGGGCGGCCGATGAGTTGGGCATTGCCATTGTCGTCGTGGGCGCCAATGCCCGCCGCCTTGTGTTCGATTTGGCCAACGGGATCCCGATTCACCGTACGACCAACGACTGGGACTTCGGCGTCCGTGTCCCAGACTGGGGTGCATTCCGCCAAATGCGATCCAATCTCGTTGAGCAGACTGACGCGTTCATCTCGGGCCGGTACGAACATCGACTCACCCACAAGGCTAGCGGGATCAACATCGATCTTGTCCCCTTCGGTGGACTTGAAAACGATGGCCGGATTCGCTGGCCCGACAGCGCTTTCGAGATGAATGTCTTTGGATTCTCCGAAGCTTCCGAGAACGCGGCCGTTCTCGATTTCGCCCCGGATTTGCGAATGGCAGTGCCGACTGTTCCTCTGCTGGTCGCTCTCAAGGTCTTTGCGTTCGCGGATCGGAGGCATGCCACCAACCGCGATTTGTCGGATTTGTGGCACGTGATTCGCAATTACGTCCTGTCAGGAAGGGAGACGGAACTCTATGACGAACCGCTTGGGGCAATCGTCGACGAAGCTTTCGATTGGGATTACGCCGGCCCCCTCCTACTGGGGTACGATCTTGCCCGCGCATGCAAACCCGCCACCATCGAAAGGCTGCTGCCGATCCTTGAACTACTCACCGACCCCTATTGCAATGACATCGGAGCGCTGATCTCCCGCTTCCCTTCCGCGGAGCAAGAAGAGCAGGAACGTCGGCGAGTAAGTGCAAGCTTCCGTTGGCTAATGAGAGGGATGCGGATTGCTCGATAGCTGCAATAAATGGACCGCACTCCGGCCTCACCTTCAATCGCTTGATTTAGCAGCAGCGTTCCTCTTGCTTTTCCGCACGGCATGCTCCACACGTCCGGAGTCGTCGCCGTAAGAGCAGTCGTGGGCAGATTCCTCTGTTTCTGTCATCTGATCCTGCCTAGTAAATGTTGCTCTCCTGGCCTTGCTTTTCGTACAAGTCTGCCCGGCCGCGGGACTTTTTCAGAGGAGGCCTGAATGGCATTTGTATAAGATACAGCTGACGCGCGATGGGGCCGTATTTCGAAGGTAATGGAATGCAGGCATCGGCGACAATCGCGAGGGCAGCCGGGGTGCGCGCCAGCGCACGATGCGAAGGAGGTCGCGGGCGCTCTGAAAAATCGCAAGAGTGGTGCGTTTTGGTGCGTTTTGGTGCACTCAAATCGCGGGTGGCGAAATGTCTTTTACTATTTTGGGGAATCGCGACGTCACAGGGGGATTGCAACCGCGTGCGATCGAATACATTATGTTTATCAAATTCGTTGTGAAAAAGTGCCTTTTGATCGGTCAAATCGGTCAGAATCGGTCGCCGACCCGCTGCCGCGGGCTGGAAACGAGGGAGGGGGATCGGGGGCGTAAGTGCTTACGGAAAGGAGGGATCTCGCAGTATCCCGCCACTTGTTACTGAACAGGGATTCGACACCGACCGGTCGCCGCGAGAAGCTCTTGTGGCGGTCACCAGTGTGAGCGAATGAAGGATTAGGACAGCGCGCTCACGTATGATTGTCGGCTATGCCCAAAGTTCCCGAGCCCATCCTCGATGCCACGCCTGAGATTGATCCGGAATTGCCGGTGGAGGCGGAGTCCGTTGAAGCGCCGGATGAGGGGGATGTTGCGCATTACCGGTTTCGGCTGGGGAAGAAGCTCACTCGCCGGATCGATCAGTATCTTGTGGACCGGGTTCCGTATCTTTCCCGGAACAATGTTCAACGGCTGATCGACGAGGGGATGGTGAAGGTCAACGGGAAGGCGGTGAAGGCCAGCTATCGGCCCAAGGAGGGGGATGAGATCGACATGGTCGCGCCGCCGAAGCCGGTGAGCGAATTGGTGCCGGAGGATATTCCGCTGAGCGTGGTGTTTGAAGATGAGCATTTGCTGGCGCTCAACAAACAAGCCGATCTGATCGTCCATCCGGCCCGCGGGAAATGGACGGGGACGCTTGTGAACGGGCTGGTGCATTATGGCCGCGAGTGGAGCACGGTGAACGGCAGTTGGCGGCCGGGGATTCTTCATCGGTTGGATCGGAATACCACCGGCATGATGCTGGTCGCCAAGAGCGACGAGGCGCACTGGCGCGTGGCCCGGCAGTTTGAAAACCGCACGATCCAGAAGACCTACATCGCCGTGATCCACGGCGTGCCGGAATTGCTGGCGGACGTGA
>JAQGHH010000546.1 GCA_028288945.1 Phycisphaerales bacterium | reverse complement strand
GCGTGGCGCACGGTGGCGGCGGCCTCGTCGAGCACGGCGACCATCTGCTCCCTGGCCCATTGGACGCTCTGGTTGCGCCATGCGTTGAGTGCCGCGATGAACTCCGGGTCTTTGCGCATCCAGCGGTAGACGGTGTGGCGATCGACTCCAACCGCCCGCGCCGCGGTCGCCACCCCGCTTCCCCCGGCCAATTCCCGCAGCACCGCCAATTTCGCCGGCGAAAGCTCCGCCTCCGTTTCGCTCCCGGGCTTTTGAACCTCGGCGTGACTCGCCTTTTCGCCGGCATCAGGAGCGGCCATTTCGTTGCCTGCCATGATTGACCCCATAAGAAGCCTTGTCGAGCCGCCCCTCACCAGAGTGGACGCGCATCAACGTGAAAATAGTTCTGCCAAAATCGGGCCCGCTCGTTCAACATTTACCGTTCGTTTTTTTGCTCCATGCACCACCCCGCGCCTGGTGCATTTTGGAGCATTGTGGTGCGCGCCCTTCCACGCGACATACGACACAAATTGGCGTAAGCATTTGATAGCAATTGCGTTGGAAAAGATTTTTCCCCAGCTCGATTCCCCCATTCCCGCAGACCTGTCAAATCTGGTGCGCGCTGCTTTCGGCGAAGAATTCGGGCGGGACTGCGGGGCTCTTGATGATCGGATTACGTTCGCCGTCTCGCACCCACCTTTTGCAATCGGCAAGAAAGTCCCATGCGCCATGGAACTGTTTTCTCAAAAAACGCTCCAGGAATTCAACATTTACTCTCGGCCTTTTATCTGCGCGGCAGCCCCCATAAATACCGGCACCGGCGGCAGGGGTGGGAGGGCGGGCCATTCCTCGGGCGGGGCTTTCATGCCACAGTCGATGCAGGGGATGGTTCGATTTGGGTCGGCGCACTTGGGGCAGGCGAAGCGGTCGACGAAGGCGTCCAGGCGGTGGGCGCACTTTTCGCAGCGCCAATGGTCGCCGACGGGCGGCTCGCGACGGCAGTTGGGGCAGACGAAGCCGGGCCGGCGGGGGCCGGATAGAATCCGCCGCAGGCGCCACGCCTGGAGCATGCCGGTGCACGCCTGCATCGCGCCGAACAGGGCGGTGACGAAAAGCCAGAAGTTCCAGAACGCCGCCGCCAGCACGAGCACGACGACGCCCACAAACAGCCCGATCGCGGAGGCGACCAGCAGGCTCGGGACGCGCCCGAACGCGAGCCATAGCAATCCGCGGAGGATCTGCCCGCCATCCAGCGGGTAGAACGGCAGGAGGTTGAACGCCAGAAGCAACAAATTAACTATCACGACGAACTCGATGAACGCCATGAGGTCGTGCGATACTTCGAATGACTGGCCGAGGTAAAACGCCGCGAGGGTGAGCGGCACGATGGCCAGATTCACCAGCGGCCCCGCCGCCATGCACCAGCTCACCGCCCAGGGCCGTTGCGGCGGCGTCACGAACGCCAGCCCGCCCAGCGGCCAAAGCACGATCCGCCTCGCCGTCCCCCCGACCGACTTGCACGCCAGCGCGTGGCCGAATTCATGCAGCAGCACGAGAACGAACAGCGCCGTCGCGTCCGCGACGATCCAGGGAGTGGTTTGGGCGATTTGATTGCGAAACGGAACGCACAGCGGCAGGGCGAGCAGCCAACTCCAATGCACGCAGACGTCCACCCCTAAAATGCGGAACACACGCAGCCCGGAATTCAGCCTCAATAACTTCCACATCCGTACCGGAGGATGATACGCGAACGCGCTGTAGAGCCAAAGCACAGGCCACTGTGGTTCGACGAAGAATACAAACCACGGAGGCACGGAGACACGGTGACGCCCCCGGCCTGCTATGCCGGACGCCCCGACTGCTGCGTCGTTGGATTGGGAAAAGAGGGCAGAGGTGAGGGGCCGAGTGTTAAGACGTGTTGATAGGCATAACGCTTCCGGTAGGGTCCGCACTGCGGACCGTTCCGGCACTTGCGAAGGCATGGTCCGCGGTGCGGACCCCTACAAAATTCGAGCGCAACTCGACGTTCGGCCCCTCACCCTATCCCTCTCCCCCGAGTACGAGGGAGAGGGGACCAGAGCGCCTGATAACGTTGTAGTTCTAAAATCAATTCTTGGCGTCTTGGCGGTTTCTTACAAAGCGTCAATCGCTCTCGCGGCATGGTGGTCGAGGCGCCTCTCCGTGTCTCCGTGCCTCCGTGGTTAAGCGTCTTCCCCACTCTCGATTACCTGGCGGACAGCGGCGGGGCGATTTCTTCCAGGGATCTGCGCTCGGCCTTGACCCCGAAAACCGCCTCGGCCCCGGCGGCGATCAGCATCAGGGCCGCGCCGAATAGATAACCCCATAGCAGCTTCTCGCGCGAGCCGGAGGCGATCAGCCGGCCGAACAGCGCGGGCGCACCGACGCCGCCCACCAGCGTCCCCAGGGCGAAGAAGATCGCGATGGCCATGGCCCGCAGCTCGAGCGGGAAGATTTCGCTCACCGTCAGGTACGCCGAGCTGGCGGCACACGATGCGATGAAAAAAATTGCCGACCACGCCAGCGTCTGCGTCGTCGCGGTCAGCAGGCCGCGCTCGAACAGGAATCCCGTCAGCGCCAGCAGCAGCCCGGAGGCCGCGTAGGTGATGACGATCATCGGCTTGCGGCCGATCGCGTCGAACAGCCGGCCCAGCAGAATCGGACCCAGAATGTTCCCCAGGGCGAAGGGGAACAAATAGATGCCCACCCGGCCCGGCGGGACTCCGTAGAACTTGGTGAGCACGATCGCATAGGTGAAGAAGATGGCGTTGTAGAAGAACGCCTGCGCGACCATGAGCATCAGCCCCAGAAGCGATCGCGTTGGATACTCGACGAGCATGCTGTGGGCGATTTCCTTCCACGGCGTATGCCGACGGGGGTGGATCAACGTGATCATGTGTTCACCCGCGGGCTTCCCGTGCGCCGCGTGGGCTTTGGCCTCCACTTCCTCGACGATTTTCTCCGCCTCCTTCTTGCGGCCGTGGGTCATCAGCCACCGCGGGCTTTCGGGCACGGCTTCGCGAAGGAACAGAATGCCCAGCCCCAGCAGCGCGCCAATGCCGAACGCAAGACGCCAGCCGATGCCTACGGGGAAACGGGCGGGATCGAGCAGGTAGATCGTGGCGCCCGACCCCAGCGCCGCCCCGATCCAAAACGTGGCGTTGATCAGCAGATCGACCTGCCCGCGGACGCGGGCGGGGATCAGCTCGTCGATGGCGGAATTGATCGCGGCATATTCCCCGCCGATGCCCGCCCCCGTGAGCGCACGGAAAACGAAATAGCTGGTGGCGTTCCACGCGAACGCGGTGGCCGCGGTCGCGGCGACATAGACGATGAGCGTGAGAAAGAAAAGCTTCCTGCGGCCGAAGCGGTCGGTGGCGTACCCGAAAACCAGAGCGCCCACCACCGCGCCCGCCAGGTAACAGGTGGCCGAGAGCCCGACCTGCCAGTCCGTCAGATGCAACGCCCCCGGCTCCTTCAGCGTGCCCCCGACCGCCCCGGCCAGCGTGACCTCCAGCCCGTCGAGCACCCACGTGATGCCCAAAGCAATCACGATATAGGTGTGCCACCCACTCCACGGCAACGCGTCCATCCGCGCCGGAATATCTGTCCGGATCGCCGGGAGATTGTCCATCTGATTCTGAGCACGCCGCGCGATCATCCGCCTTGAACTCTACGACGGCCCTCCATGTGCCCGCCATTGCCAATTCCGGCAACGGTCCTTCCGCCGAGCGAGCGCAGCCGTCACAAATGTTACGTGGAGGACTATTCCGCGGCGGACGGGTCCGGGGCGGCCGATGAGCTCGCGCCATGCTTGAGGTGGGCGATGGCGTCGGGGATGGAAGGGCTGACGTGGAACAGCCGGCGGGATTTTTCTTTAATAAATTTTTGCTCGATGCCCAGGTCGAGCATCGCGAGCAGGGGCGCGAAGAAGTTGGCGATGTTGAGGAGGACGATCGGCTTGGCATGATAGCCGAGGGAGCGGCCGACGATGATTTCCAAGATTTCTTCGAGGGTGCCCAGGCCGCCGGGGAGAGTGATGAAGGCGTCGCCGCGTTGTTCGAGGAGGGCCTTGCGCTCGCGCATGCCGGGGGTGATGATCAGCTCGTCGCACTTGTGGTCGGTGATCCCCTGGGCGTGGAGTATCTGAGGCGTCACGCCGACGACCCAGCCCCCGGCGGCGCGGGCGGCGTTCGCGAGCGCGCCCATGCAGCCGCAATCGTTGCCGCCGTAAACGAGCTGCCATCCTTCGCGCGCGACGGCCGCGCCCAGCTCCGCCGCCGCGTCAAAATAAACGGGGTCGACGTTGCGACTGGACGAGCAATAAACAGTAACGGCGCGAATAACGGCCATTTTCAGTTCGCCACGAAGAATTTGCCGCGAAGGGACGAAGGAGCGAAGAAAGACGAAGAAGACTTTGCCGTCATGAATAAAATCATCCGCGCTGTAACGGGCTCAAAATTTAAGCGCTTCACCCTTCGCATTCCTTCGCCCCTTCGCGGCAAATTCTTTTCTTCGGATCGGGGTCACGGCAAGCCTCATCGCGGCGTGGTGTATCCCTTTGCCTTGAAGTGCGCGATCGCCTCGTCCACGCCGGTGAATACTTTTGTCGCCGTCTCGGTGATGAAAGGGGATGGCGGGTTCTTTGCCTTCCACACGACGTACACTTCCTTTCCTCCCTCGAAGGCGTGGTGAAGTTCGCGCTCCACGCCGCTGGAGATGGCGGGGCGGCCGGTGGGGAGCTCGGGGATCAGGCTGATGATCATGTCCGCCTGATCGACCATCTTGAAATCGCGTGCGTAGATCTGCCCCATGATGTCCCCGCTGATCTGCGCGACGTCGGCGGTCTTGAGCGTCAGCGGTCCCTCGGCCCCTTCGACGGTGATCGTCGTCTGCCCCTCCTGCATCGCCTTGATCGCGGCGGTGTGCAGGGCGAACTCGTCCACGTCCGCCGGGTCGAAGCAGATGAAGTGCTCGTAAATCTGCCGCTTGAACGCGTCGATCTCCGCCAGCGTGTCGGGCAGATCCATCACGTGCGTCATCGGGAACGAGAGGTACACCTTCTTGCGCCAGGCTTCGAACATCAGGCGGTAAATCGTCTGATGCGTCATCACGCCCCGCCCGCGCGAGATCATGAAAAACCCTCCGTACCCCTGAATCCCGTTGGCGAGAATCTCCGTCGCCAGCAGTTCTTCCTCGCGCCAGACCATGATGTCCTTAAGCGTGTGGTCGAGGTCGTGGTCGCGCACCAGACGCTGGTGCACGCTCTCGGCGTTGTCCACGAGCGTGACGTACGCATCGGCCTTAAACGCCCGCATCTGGTCGAAATCAAACGCCGCGAACAGGCCGTGCTTCCAGCGGAACGTCGCGTGCGTGTTGACGAGCACGTGCTCATGGCGGTCGGCGGTGCGGAGAATTTCCTTGAACACCGCCCGCCGGAGGGTGTTGAGGCGGCCGATGGGCAGATTCAAAATCCTCCCCGCCGGCACGTCCGGCGCCTCGGCGTACATCATCTGGCCGACATGGCA
>JAQGHH010000516.1 GCA_028288945.1 Phycisphaerales bacterium | reverse complement strand
CCCGAGGGGGACAGGCGCATGCGCACGAGGCGAACATGGTCGATCATTGCCCGGTTTGCGGCAGCCGCGATATCCGAATGCGTCCCATCCTGTGGCCGGAGCTCATTGCCGAATGGCGGCTCGAGCCGCACGAGGTCGAGTACGTCGACCGTCAGCAGGGGCAGCACTGCGGCGAATGCTTTTGCAACGTGCGGTCGATGGTGCTGGCGGTTTCAGTCATGCGGGCGTTCCGATTCGCGGGCCTGTTCCAGGACTTCGTTCTGGAGCCGGCGGCTCGGGAACTGGCCGTCCTGGAGATAAACGAGGCGGGCGCGTTGACGCACTTTTTTGCCCGCCTCCCCGGCCGCCATCTCGCCTGCCATCCGCAGGTCGACATGATGAATCTACCCTACGACGAAAATCGCTTCGACCTGGTCATCCACTCCGACACGTTGGAACACGTCGCCGACCCTGTACGCGGGCTGTCGGAGTGCCGACGGGTGTTGAAGACAGGCGGTCTCTGCGTATTCACCGTCCCGATCGTCGTCGGCCGTATGACGATCAGCCGCACTGGCATGCCGCCGAGCTATCACGGCGACCCCTCGGTGGACCGGCGCGCCTTCCTGGTCAACACCGAGTACGGCTGCGACGCCTGGGCCCAGGTGATCCAGGCGGGGTTCGCGGAGTGTCGCATCGTCTCGCTCGACTACCCGACGGCACAGGCGCTGACTGGGGTGAAGTAGGGCGCGCCCCGCGACGCTGAGAAGCGGTTTGAAGAACCTCCAAGGTGACGTGGGCGTCCCGCCCATGCCTGGTGCGTGAGGAGTCGAAATGTCCTGAAAACAAGTTTTTTCAAACATCGCATCGCTCGCACGGGCGGGGCGCCCGTGTCATCTTGGAGGTTCTGAAACCGCCTCGTAGCCAAAAGCCGTTTTTAACCGACACCCAATTTCTCCAGCAGCCGGACGAGCACTTTGGACGAGTCGAAATAATCCTCGGCGAGACGGCGCGCCGCTTTGCAGTGACGGGCGTAATCGCCACGGATGGACCTCGCGCCGGTCTCGGCCTCCTCGAGATTGGAGAATGTCAACAGCCCTTCGCCCGTCGGGTAGAAGTGGCCGATTCCGGTGTCCTGCGCGAGGACGGGGCGGCCGCTGGCCAGGTAGCAAATGCTGCGGTCGCTCACCCAGCCGCCTCCCGTCTGGACGTAAAGGTTCTTGGCGATCATGAATTCCGCGGCGGACGAGGCGACGTAGTCTCGGTATGCCCAGGGGTCGCCCGCGACCCGCCGCGGGTCGACGCGCTCCCAGCCGTTGGCATCAAGAAGCGCGATGTCGTTGACCTCATTCGCATGGATGTCCAGGGCTAACTCGAACTGCCCGCCGGCCCGGCGGGGCAAATCGATGAACTTGCGGAACTCGTGCACGCGCAGGCCGTAGGTCCTGCCGCGGTACTCGATCGGCCCGAACGGCCCGCGCCAACTAACGACACTTGTGAACGCGCCGCGGCCGTCGCCGGATTCCCGCACCGGCCATTGTTCCAACACGACCGGCTGCGGGGTTGTGACCCAGTCGAGCCCCAGCGTCGGCACGCCGCAGTCGGGCCGGCCCACGTTCTGCCCGATGGTGACGAAGTCAGTGTGCCCCGCGAACACGTCGGCATATCCGAGCTCGCGCCACATCTGCCCGAACCCCGGATCAATGTCGAGGAAGACCCTGCGCGGCGCAGCCGTGAGAAGTTCCTCGTCGGTCAGGAAACCCATCACGTTGATGAGCAGGGCCGAGCCGCGCACCCGTTCCAGGACGTCGCCGCGCGGGAGCCCAATGAATCGCCGGCCCTCGCTATCCTTGTAGAGGAGCGAGAAATCGTCACCCAGGCCAAACCGCTCCATGACGTGCGCGAGATAGCGCAGGTTTTCCGACCGCTCGACCGGGCAGCGGTCGCCGGCCGCGTCGGCGCACATGTCCGGCCCCAGCGCGTCAAGAAATAGCACGTGCCATCCGAGCTGGCGGAAGCCCAGCAGGTACTGGAGGAAGACCCACGTGTGCCCGCCAACGCCCGGCCGCTGGGCGAGCGAGCCGGCAAGGACGATCGTTCCCTTCGTTGCTTTCTCGCCCATCTGGGAATGGCGCCTTTCGCGAAGTGCAGAGTCGTCGCCAGGTTTCTTCCGTCGCCTCCGGGCCTGGCAGCCGGTTCAACCTCCCGTCGGGCATGTGATTGTTTTCGGGCTCATTCCCAGATCCGCGCTGTTGCCCGATAGGGTGACGTGGATGACGTGGGGCTTGCCGTCGCGGACACTCGACGGGAGGGAATAGGTGAAGCCGTGCTTGCCGTTGCCTTTGCCCGCCGAGGCGAGGTCCCCCCGGGCGACGTCGGCCTTGACGGTTGCCAGCGCGGTAGTCCCGTCCAGGATGTCGACGCTGACGGGGTCGTCAGGGTGATCTTTGTCCCACGCCCAGCCAAGGACGGTCTGACAATCCACCTTTTCAAGCCAACCCACGTCCTGGGTCGGGCCGGCGGTCCCACCGCCCCCCGACGTGTTAGAGCGCTTATTGCAACCCGCAAGGATTGCGAGCAATGCGACCAGAGTGGTCAACGTCCCGGCCCCCATCATCCACCTGCTTTTGCTGCGCAATCGGTCGAAGTTCATCGTGTGCTCCATGTAACGGGTCCGCGTCTGCTCCGCTCCGAACGGTTCTCACTCCCCATCGCCGCCGCGGGCTTTGCGGCATGGGGCCGATATTGTACCATTTTGCGATGGACGCCTGGTTCCTAAGTCATTACTCCGAGGCCGCCGACCTGGTCGCGTCGTCCCTGCGCCGGCTCTCCCGCGCCGGCGGCAGGCCGTTCCACGAGCAGCGAGTATTGGACGTCGGCTGCGGTGACGGGATCATGGCCTTGGGGGTTTGCCACGCCGGCGCCGGATCGGTGACCGGCGTGGACGTGACTGACTCCTTCCGGACCCTTCCCGTGCAAGTGTCGAAGTCGCTTGGCGGCAAGCAACTGCCGGACCGCCTTACGTTCGTGCAGATCGCCCTCGGTCAGCCGCTTCCGTTCCCGGATTCGGCCTTCGACGCCGCTTATTCCTGGTCCGTTTTCGAGCACGTGGCGGACGTATCGGGGCTGCTGGCAGAGGTCTTCCGAGTCCTCTGCCCCGGCGGCGGTTTCTTCCTCCAGATCGAGCCGCTTTTCCATTCCCCTTACGGGGCCCACCTCCGCCGGCTGGCGGACGAGCCGTGGGGACATCTGATCGAAGAAGGCGCGTTCCTGTCCCGCGCGCGGGACGCCGCCGACCGCATCGCGGACAATGAGAAAGACGTCCTCTACCAGGACAACTCTTTCGAAGACGTGAAGCGCTACCTGCTGAACGAATATGCTTCGCTCAACCGGATTACCCTCGCAGCGCTGACGCGCGCGGTGGAAGCGGCGGGTTTTGAAATCGTCGACCGGTGGACGAGCCAGGTCGAGGGTTTCGCGCCTCCGATCACCTTGTTGGACAACTACGCGGAGGAGGACCTGCGCACGAACGAGGTGCGCTTCGAACTCCGCAAGCCGGTCGCCGGGGGCGGCGTGCGCTAGATCAATTCGTGACGCCATGTCACCCCCTCTCTCACGACGCGCGCGGGGTTTCCCGCCGCGATGCAACCCGATGGGACGGCCCCGGTAACGACGGCCCCGGCGGCAATGACGGATTCCCCGCCGATCGATACCCCCTTCAGGAGAGTCGCCTTCTGTCCGACCCACACGCGGTCCGCGACGCAGATGCTCCGGGCGCGGTTTAGGCGCTCGCCGGTCGCGGCATCGAGGATCGAGTGCATGTCGCTGATGGTCAGGTCGGTGTCGCCGCCGAACAGGCAACCGCTGCCGATCTCAATGGCGCCCTGCTCGTGTAGCAGCAAACGGACAAGGCCGTTGAACCCTGTTTGCCCGCCAATGCGCACGGAGCCGCGGTCGCACGCGTAGACGAACAGGTTGCGGAGGATGCAGCCCGGCCCGATCCTCAGCGACGAGCCGCCGGACAATTCGATATGCAGGTGCCCGACCTCGGCCGGCTCGGCGATTTCGATGCGGTTATCGCTCCCTTCCAAAATGATGGAGCCCCACCCCCCGTCGAGGACTGTTTGCGGAACGGAAAGCTCATTCCTTTCTCCGCTCGTCGTGACTTGGATGGCCATGTACCTGACCCTTTCGTGGCGCGCCGGTTTTACGGAGGCTCGCCCTTCAACCGATTGCAACGGGCGCGGCCCTCACGGCCGCGCCGGCGATTCCGGCAGGCTCGGCCGAAAGACCCGCCACGGCGTACGTTTCCGGGCGGCCCGCCTCGGGGCCCTTGAGCCAGGGCAACTCGACCAGATAGTAGCTGACGCTCGCGATAAGCAACGTCACCACCACGCACGCCAGCGCGAACGCCGCGTCGCTGGACGCGGTCAAGTCGCTGGTCTGTCGGGCGCCGTTAAAGGCCATGATGACTGGTCCGTGGACCAGATAGATGCTGTAGCTAATCCGCCCGACATAACTGATTCCGGTCCAATGAAGGGCGGCCCCGAGCCACGGCCCGGAGACGAGGAACGACGCGATCAGCAGCCCGAACCCCATAGCCAGCATCGTCTTCCAGCAGATCATCATGTAAGGAACGTTCCAGTAATCGCCGGAGTGCCACGACATGAGCCACTGGCACCAGCCCAGCAGGCCGGCCGCCGCGACACCCAGGGCCGCGGGTGAGCATGCGACCCTAAACGCCGTAGTCCGGGCGGCCGTAAGCCGCCCGGCAACTGCCGCCGCCGGCGCTTTGTCCGGGACGGATGCCCGAACGCGGCCGCGCTGGATGAACCAGCGGGCCAGGACGATGCCGACGGCAAATTCGTCCAGCGAGCCGGGGAGTTGGTTGCCCAGAAAGAAGCGCCAACGATCGTGCCCGAGGTCGGTCCCGTAGAACACCCCGGCGCGCCACGCATAAGGCACGATCAGGAATGCCGCTACCACCAATGGGAAGCCCCGCCTGGAGCGGAGGAGCGGCGCGACGAGCAGCATGAGGAGGTAGAACCACCATTCGACCCCGAGGGTCCAGTACACGCCATTGATGGTACTCTGGTGCTCGAGGAAAAAGCCGTGCGTGAATGTGAGGTGCGAGAGGACGTGCAGGAGCCCGTTTGTGCTCAAGAAGAAGACGGGGCTGACAAGCGTCGCCAGAATGAGGATGGAGAGGTAGTAAGCGGGGAGGATCCTCCGGCAGCGGCGCTTGGCAAACACCCAGGGCTCCCACTTCCGGGGGCGCATGACCGCCAGGCCGATGAACAGTCCGCTCAGCACGTAAAACAGGTCGACCCCAACCCATCCCCGGCACACCAGGTCGAAAAGCCAGCTGGCCGACGCCGTGATGGAGACTTGCGCAATGCCCTGGAGGTGGAAGAAGAAGACCAGGCCGGCCGCCAGGGCGCGCAGCCCGTCCAGGCTGTCCACGCGAGTCGGCAGCGGGTGTGGCACCCGCTCGTCCGGGGCGCGGGCAGCGGTGCCCGTCACCCCGTTAAGCGCGCCCGAACCGGAGGGCTCCGCGGGTTCCGCCGCCAACTTCACGTTGGCGGCGGGGTGATCGGCAACGCTGATTTCGGTGACTACGGACATCGGCAAATCTCCGGGGCTAATCTCGCCCGCCAGTTCACTTCATCGACGAGAGGTTGACTGCCGGCGAAGCCTCAACCGCCGGCGCCGGTCGGACGCGACCGGCCCAACGCTTTTCGCCGAGCAAGGCTTGGTACAACTCCAAATAATCCTCCGCCATGTCGGCGACGAATCGCAGCGGCGCGGCGGCGACGGCTCGCACCCGCCGCGGATAACCGTCGGAATCTTCCAGCGCGCGGACCATCCCTTCGTACCAGCGCTCCGGGTCGGCATGGTCGAGCAGCCAGCCGCCCGCGCAGGCGTCGACGCGCTCGCGAAGCGTGCCGATGTCCGAGGCAAAAACGGGCAGCCCTAGCGCCCAGGCCTCCGACAAGGTGTAACAGAACGTCTCGGGCCAAATCGAGGCGATCATCGCGAACGAAGGGGCAATGGACTCCACCAGGGACGGCAGATCTTCCCGCCGGTAGGGCCCGTGATTGACGGCGCCCAGCCGCTCGACGCGGAACGAGGGCGCATGGTTGCCGAGGAAGTGAAACTCGAACCTCGGGCCGCCGGGGTTGTCGCGGTCGAGCTCCATCACGCGGCGGATCAGGTCCGCGCCCTTCGCGCGGTCGATGTTCCCGAGGCAGATAACGCGGGCGGGCCGGCCCGGCTGCGGGGCGACCGCCAGCCGCCGTCGGGGCAGCAAGTCCCGCCCGTGTTCCACGACCCGGAAGCCCACCTCCGAGTCAGGCTGCCCGTCCCGCAGGAACGGGAAGCTATCCGTCACGACTTCCCGCGTCGCGTTGGAGGGGGCCACGAAGGCCCGGCACTTGCGGAGCGCCTCCTCCATCCGCCGCCGGTGGTTGTGAACATGGCGATGCTTCAGGACCGGGAGGCTGCCGCGGAAGAAGTTGGGCACGACCGGGCAGTCGCCCGGACCTTCAGTGCATCGCCCGCCGCAGAACGTCCCTTCCTCGTCCAGAAGCTGAATGGTCGGGCAGGCGGCGTAAAAATCGTGGAAGCTGAAGATTACCGGGACGCCGGCGGCGTCGAGCGCATCGATCAGTTCCG
>JAQGHH010000512.1 GCA_028288945.1 Phycisphaerales bacterium | reverse complement strand
AGCTCGATTTGCACTTCGCCCTGCGCGTCTTTTCCTTTTGACACCGCGCGGATGCGGTAGTCGAGGAGCGTGGCTTGCACGCCGGTGAGGCGCTGGATCGCGGAGTAGATTGCGTCGACGGGGCCGTCGCCGATCGAGGCGTCCTGCACGGTTTGGCCGGTGCTGTCGCGGAGGGTGACGGTGGCGGTGGGGATGGTGTTGGAGCCGCTGGTGACTTGCAGGCCGGCCAATTCCCACAAGCCCGTCGCGACTTCCAATTGCTCGTCGACCAGGGCTTCGATGTCCTCGTCGAAGACTTCCTTTTTCTTGTCGGCCAATGCCTTGAACTTAATGAACGTGTGCTCCAGTTGCTCATCGGTCAGCGTGTATCCGAGCTGGGTGACGCGGTCGCGGAAGGCGTGGCGGCCGCTGTGCTTGCCGAGCACCAGCGTGCCCTTGGGAATGCCGACGGTGGCGGGGTCCATGATTTCGTAAGTTTCGCGGTACTTGAGCACGCCGTCCTGGTGGATGCCCGCTTCGTGGGCGAAGGCGTTTTCGCCGACGATGGCTTTGTTGCGCTGGACGGCCAGGCCGGTCAGGCTGCTGACCATCCGGCTGGCGGGGTAGATACGGGTCGAGTCGATGCGGCTGGCGATTTTGTAGTAGTCGCTGCGCGTACGCAGGGCCATGACGACCTCTTCGAGGGCGGCGTTGCCGGCCCGTTCGCCGATGCCGTTGATCGTGCATTCCACCTGCCGTGCGCCGCTCTCGACGGCCGACAGCGAATTGGCCACGGCCATGCCCAAATCGTCGTGGCAGTGGGCCGAGAGGACGATCCCGCGTTCGCGAATCATCGGCAGCTTGCGGATGAGGTGGGCGAAGATTTCGCCATACGCCTTGGGCGTGGCGTAGCCAACCGTGTCTGGGAGGTTAATAGTGGTCGCGCCCGCCTCAATCGCGGCGTGGGTGATTTCCTCCAGGAATTCCAGTTCCGTCCGGCTGGCGTCTTCCGGGGAAAACTCCACGTCATCCGTGTATTGCCGGGCCTGCCGGATGGAGTTCACGCTGATTTGGATGATCTCTTCCTTGCCCTTGCGCAGCTTGTGATCGCGGTGAATCTTGGAGGTGGCGCAGAAAACATGGATGCGCGACTTGGCGGCGTGCCTGACGGCTTCGCCGGCGCGGTCGATGTCCTTGGGCGTACAGCGGGCGAGGCCGCAGACGGTGCTGGCGGTGATCTCAGAAGCAATGGCGTGCACGGATTCAAAGTCGCCCGGCGAGCTGATCGGGAACCCGGCCTCAATGATGTCGACGCCCATCGCTTCAAGGTGACGTGCGATCTCCAGCTTTTCCGGGAGTGTGAGCGTCGCCCCGGGGGATTGCTCGCCGTCGCGCAACGTGGTGTCGAAGATTCGGACCGTTTCCATAATGGCTCCTGTGTTTGTCAGTTGTCCGACATTGTCAGTTGTCCGTGGTCAGTTGCGTTAGAGCGCGAGGCGTTTCACAACCGACCACTGACCACGGACAACTGACCAAATAAAAAAACCCTACGATCGGGGGATCGTAGGGCGGCGAAAGCTTATGCTCGGGTCGGGTGCCGCTACGATCGGGTAAACAAGATGGTAAGGCCTAGAAGGGCCGGGTTAAGTCGAAGGGATGGCAGGGCAGTCCGACGCATGGGTGCGGATTAGATCGACAAATCGCGGCAAAGTAAAGCGCAAAAAACCGCCAATGCTGCGCGACGTACGTGGGGGAGCACCGCGGCGCGGATGACCGCGGTTTCGGACATATCACCGGCGCGACTCGCGGGCCGTGAGGAGGGATGCATGTTTTGCGAATTGCGTGTCGCCGAATTTTCCGTTGCCGAGGCGCTGGGAGAGATAGATGCCGGTGTGGCCGCTGAAGAGGTACGCCAGGAAGCACGCCGCGGCGACGTAGACGACGAAGCCTGAGCCCAGCAGGTTGTCGGAGCCCGCGCCGAAAAGCTCGATGCCCATGATCGTGCAAGCGAGCGGCGTGTTGGTCGCGCCGGCGAAGACCGCCACGAACCCGAGCCCTGCAAACAGATCCACATGCTCGGGCACGCCCAGCAGGCGGGCCATTGCGTTGCCCAGCGCGGCGCCTACGAAAAACAACGGCGTCACTTCGCCACCCTTGAAGCCGCTGGCGAGCGTGACGGCGGTGAACAAGATCTTCCACCACCAACTCCACGCCGTCGCGCCGTGAAGATGGAAGCTGGAGAGAATGCTGACCTCGTTCGGATGATGTGGATCGGACGTGACGCCGAGGCCCAGGTAGTCGCGCCCGACCAGCAACGCGAGCGCGATCACCAGTGCGCCGCCCACAGCGGGTCGCAATGCGGGCCACGGAATGAGGGCGCGAAACGCCCGGCTCAGGCCGTGCGTCAGCTCCGCGAAGATCACGCTCGCCAGGCCGAACGCCACGGCGGCGATCGCCACCTTGCCGGTCAGCGCCCAGCTCAAGTGCGGCGTTCCGTGGACGAGCCCTAGTGCGGCGAATGACTTGATCGAGTAGGCCGTGTGCTGAATGCCGCGGGTGGCGAGCAGGGCGGTGGCGACCTGATCGCCGACGATGCTGGCGATCAGGCACGGGAGGATCGCCCGATAGCTGAGCATGCCGATCGCCAGCACCTCCAGCGCGAAGACCGCGCCGGTGAGCGGCGTGCCGAAGACCGCGCCGAACCCGCCGGCGATGCCCGCCATCAACAGTTCGCGAATGTCGTCTTCATCGAGCCGGAGCCAGCGGCTGACGGTACTGGCGATGCTGCCGCCCATCTGCACCGCCGTCCCCTCGCGGCCGGCGGAGCCGCCGAAGAGGTGCGTCACGATCGTCCCGACGAGCACGAGCGGGGCCATCCGCGCCGGCACTCCGCCGCCCGGCTCGTGGATCTGCTCCATGATCAGGTTGTTGCCGCCCTCGACGGATTTGCCAAGGAGTTGATAGAGCAGGCCGATCCCCACGCCCGCAATCGGAAGCAGCCACAGTAGCCACGGATGGTCCCACCGCGCACGGGTCACCAGCTCCAGTGCCCAGAGGAATAGCGCAACGGCCGAGCCGATGAGCGCACCGACCGGTGCCGCGATCAGCAGCCATTTCACGACGTATTTCGCCAGCGCGACATGTTCGCGCGGGTCCCAGCGGAAGGGCATTGGGCCTCCACACGTATCGGACTGCTCTGTGCGGGAATCGCTGAGGCTGGGGTATGACGGCCGGAGGACTCCCACGAGGGTTCGCAGGAGTTATCAGCTCGGCCGCAAGACCGGCGGTTCGGGCGAACTCCATCGCCCTTGGTTTGCGGAAAGCGTAGACGAGACGGGCGGGGTGTCAAGCGCGTTGGTGGAAGATCCCCCGAACGACTGATGCGAAAATTGTTCCGCGCGGATCAGCGCGCGTGTGTCGCCCCGGGCCGGGCGGCGAGTCCGTTTGTCCTAGCACCAAAGGAATGGGCGCGCTTTCGGGCGACGACCCGGAGGGGTCTCCCGGTTGAATACTCGGGGAATGGGGTCAGGCGTTTGCGCGTCACGGGTACGGCTCACAATTTGCGAAGCCATGCGGCAGCGCCCGCGTGGCGGTCGAATCGTCGCGGGAAGTTCCCGCGTTGTCGGCGCCAGGGCGGGCTTGACCGGAAGGAGTTCCCTCATGCGTCCGCTATCGTTTACTCGACGGCTCGGCCCGTCTTTCCGCTGGGTCCCTGCTGCCGCGTTAATGACGGCGATGGGGCTGGCCGGATGTTCATCGGATAATAAGGAGAAGCCGCAAGGCGCGGCGCCCGCGGACATGTCCGAAGCCCGGACCGCCGGGGCGGAGATGCCCGCCGGTCAGACTTCGTCGCCCGCCGTTCAGGCGCCCGGTACGACGCAAATGCCGGCCCGCGAGCAAGGCCAGTCGTACGCGCTGGCCTATCCGACCGGCGACCGCAACACCAGTCAGGTCCTGATCGAACAGACCGGGCCGCGTGAGGTGCGGGTGGGCCATGAATACACCTACCAAATCCGCGTCACCAACCTGACCGCCGCCCCGTTGGAGCGCGTGCGCCTTTCGTCCACCATGCCCGAGGGGTTCCAAATGACGCGGACGGGCCCGGCGACGACGCAGCCTTCGGAGAGGGGCGACGCAATGGTGTTTAACGTCGGCGACCTGGGCCCGCACGAATCGCGCGTGATCACGGTCACCGGCACCCCCAGCCGTCAGGGGCAGATCCGCCAATGCTTCGCCGTCAGGTACCAGCCGCCGGCGCTCTGCACGACAATCAACGTGGTCGCGCCCGCGATTTCCCTGAACAAGCAGGGGCCCGACCAGGCCGACGTTTGCCAGGAATTCCAGTGGCGGTATACGATCCGAAACACCGGCACGGGGGTGGCCCGCAACGTGACCTTGCGCGACCAGTTGCCCGAGGGCCTGACGACGACGGACGGACGACGCGTGGTGGAGGCCAACGTCGGCGATATTCCCGCCGGCCAGGCGCGCGACGTGGTTGCCCATTTGAAGGCGTCGCAGGCGGGCCGGTTTGCCAGCGCCGCGGTCGCCTCGAGCGAGGGGGACACCGTAAACTCGGAGGCCGTCGCCACCGCGGTCCGCCAGCCGACACTCGCGGTCGCGATAAAAGGCCCTGAGCAGGATTACGTCAACACGCCGATCACCTATCAGGTCACCGTCACCAACACCGGCGATACGCCCGCCCGGGACGCGGCGGTGCGGGTCACCCCGAGGGGCAACGCCCAGCTCGTCAACGTCACCGCGCCCGACGGCGCGCAACTCGCCTCGGCCGGAACCGGCCCCGAACGGCTGGGCACCATCCAGCCGGGCCAGAGCAAGACCATCAATCTGACGTACCAGGCCACCCAGCGAGGGGCCCTGCAGCTGGAGGCGAGGGCCACTGCCGCTTGCGCCCCTGAAGCCGCGCAGAGTGTCCAAACCAACGTCCAGGCGCTTGCGGCCCTCCTGCTGGAAGCCGTTGACGAGCACGACCCGGTTCGCGTCGGTAACAACGTCGTGTATGACATCGTTGTCACCAACCAGGGGAACGCGCCGGATAGCAACGTGCGGGTCACGGCGACGATCCCGCAGGGCGAGGAGTTCGTGCAGGCGACGGGCGCGACGCCGGCGTCTGCAACCGGCCAGACGATCACCTTCACGCCAGTAACGACGCTGGAACCGAAACAGAGCGCCCGATGGAAAGTGACAGTGAAGGCGGCGCAGCCGGGCGCGGTGCAGTTCCGCGTCAATGCGACGAGCGATTCGGTGAAAGCGCCTGCTGAGAAAGCGGAGCCCACGACGCTTTACTAGAACGCATAGCGGGGGGAAGCCCAACCGGCCGGGGGGACGTGTTGAGTCGCGAATGAACCGTGATGGCAGCCCATCGCGGTTCATTCGTTTTTATAGCGGAAACAAAACAACCGCTTGGGGTTTGCGAACCGGGAAAGGCCGGGCTCGTTAAACCGCAAGCGGTCGTTGCTTTAGATCGTCGGACGATGCGCCCGCTTACTTGTCCTTTTCCATCTTCTCGTCCGCTGCTTTGCCGTCGGGCTTGGCGGCGGTGGCTTTCTCAGGCTTCTTGTCGCCGGGCTTCTTGGGGTCCTTGCCCCCGCCCGCGGTGGTGACGTTCCGACTGCCGCCGGCGATGACCGCCAGGTGCAGCTCGCCGGCCTTCGGGTCTACCTTGAAGATGAAGTTATTGAGGAACGTCCCGCCCAGCAGCGGCTCGGCGGCCACGAGGCTCGGGGGGAGCACGGCGCACTCCACGTCCTCCACCGTGAACTGGCCGACCCGTACGCTCTTGAGGACCATCAGTTTGGCCTCGACGACCTTGCCGTCGGCCATCTTGAAGCTGATTGTCTGGTCCTTGTCGGTGGGGTTCATTTTGAGCTGCTTGGCGAGGTCCGCGGTGAGGCAGACCATGCTGGCGCCGCTGTCGACGATCATCTCGCGGGTGGTGGTCCCGTTGAGGGTGACCTCGACGGTCGGGACTTCGTTCTCGTGTTTGATGGGGATCGTGTCAGACGACACGTCGCCGCGCCATTTCTTGAGCAACGTCGCGCTGGCCAGGAATTCCGTGGAAGGCCCGAGCTTCACCTTCGGCTTCCCCGGCGCGTTGAGCTTTTCGATCACGCCCTTCACTTCGGGGTCCTCGCCCAATTCCTTGTACTTCCCCTGGGCCTCGTCGACCTTGGTGTAAAGGTCGAGCACCAGGTCGATGAACTGCTGCCGGGGGGCGGCGTCGATCGCGTTGACTTTCGTCTCGAGCGTCTCCTTCTGGTCGTGGGCTTCCTTCAGCCTGCTTTCGAGCGACTCGATCTGCGCGACCATGTTGTTCTTTTGCGTCACGTCCTTCAGCTTGACGTACTGGTCGAGCATGTTGCGCCGCTGAAATTCTCCCTGGGCGATGCCGCTCTTCATCATCTTGATTTGCTTTTCGAGAGCCGTGCGGGCCTTGTTGTCCTCGTCGAGCTTCTTGCGGAGAACCCGGATCTGCTTCATACCTTCCGCGAGCTGCTGCTCGGCGGGGAGCACGAGATTCGTTCCGGCCTTGGTCAGCTCCTTGGACTTGAGCGCATCGGCGTCGGTGTCCGCCGCACGAGAGAACGAGACGAACAGAAGGGAAGCAACGCAACCCGCGACCCATAAACGTGACCGAAACATAAGCAAGCCTCCCTCGAAGCGTTCTCCCCACCGGCAGCGGGTTCCACGGAAATCCCGGAATCAGGGATTGGGAAAGGTTTAGATAAAGATACCCGACCGAATATATACGGGTCAACCGCGAGGAAGTTGCAAAGGCAATCAGACGGGTTCGCGGACGACCACTTCAAATCCGCGCCCCGGCGCCACCGGGCGGGCGCGCACCACGGTCGTCAAAAGCCCCGCCATGACCAGGCTCACGCCAAGGCACACGAAGCTCGCGCCGTATCCGCCGGTGTGGTTTTTCAGGAGTCCCACACCGTAAGTGCCGACGAATCCGCCGACTGCGCCGATTGTGTTGATGAGCGCCAGGGATTCGCCGATCACGTTGCGCGACACCATCTCCGGCACCATCGCCCAAAAGGGGCCGTAAGGGGCATACATGCACGTGGCGGCGAGGATCAGGCCCCCGAAAGCGATCCAGAAGTGGGTCGGGCCGGCCAAGTACGAGACCAAAAATGCCGCCGCCCCGAGAAACATGAACGGCCACACAAACGTCTTGCGCACCAGCAGGCGGTCGGATGCCGTGGATATCCCCAGCATCACGATCGCGCCGAACAGGTACGGGATGGCGTTCAGGTAGCCCACCCGCGCGATCCCCATGTTCGAGCCCTGCTTCACGATCACCGGAAGCCACATATTCAGCCCGTAGATCCCGACGCTCCAGGCAAAGAACTGAAGGCACAGTAAGATCACCTGTCGGTCCCGAAACGCCGCGCGGTAATCCTTCACCTGCCGGACGTCGCGCTGCTCGCTCTCCATGACTTCTTCGACGGTCGATGCCTCCCGCGGCCCCAGCCAGGGGGCATCGGAAGGGCGGTCCTTGGCAAGCCACCACCAGATCGCGGCCCACCCCAGCGTCGGCAGCCCCTCGGCCAGGAGCATCAATTGCCAGCCTTGCATTCCGAAATACGGATGCCGGGAAAAATATTCGACCAGCTTCCCGGAAACCAGGGACCCCAGTAACAGCGTGAGGGGATTCCCGAGAATCAGAATCGTGTTGGCCCGCGACCGTTCGCGCTTGGTGAACCAGTGGGTAAGAAAAACCAGCAGCGACGGAAACACCACGCCCTCCACGGCCCCGAGCAGGAAGCGGTCAAGAAGCAGCAGCTTGTAATCCTGCAACACGGCAGTCAGGGACGCGATGATCCCCCAGAAGATCAGTGCCCAGAACATTAGCTTCTTCACGCTGCGCTGGGCGGCATACCGCGCGCCCGGGATTTGGAACAGCACGTAGCCGATAAAGAACGATGCGTTGAAAAATGCGAACTGCGCCTCCGACAACTTGAGAGACTTGCTCATGCTCCCGGCTTCCCCGAACCCGATGTTCACGCGGTCGAGATAGGCCAGGCTGTACGTGATAAACGCCAAAGGCAGCATGCGCGCGAAGCGCGCGGAAGCCGCCGTGGCATCTCCGGGGGCAAGGGTGGCGCGGTGGGTCATGGTATGGGGACGATGGTAACGGGATGCGGCGGGATGGCAATGCGGGGGGGAAGTAGGCAGAAGGCAGAAGGCGGAAGAATTTGAGTTTAGAGGATAGAGGATGGAAGGTCGCGCTCAGACGGTTGGCGATCCTCTATCGTCTGTCCTCCATCTTCAAATCCCTCTGCCCCCTACTCCCTCACCTGCATCACGAGCAGCGTCTGGTCATCCACCGGGGCTCGGCCGTCGGTGAAGGATTCGAGGGCGATGAGCGTGCCGCGGACGAGCCTTTCGCTGCTGCGGGGGGTTGATTGCAGGATGGCGTCGAGCCGCTCCACGCCGAACATTTCCCCGGCGGGCTCGCGGGCTTCGGTGATACCGTCCGTATAGAAAAGCAGCGCATCGCCTGGGCTCAGTTGGTGCACATACTCGGCGTACGGCTCATCGGGCTCGATGCCCAGTGGCAAACTCGAAGCCGGGGGCAGCCCAACGGGCACAGCGCCCGCGCGGCCCAATCGCGGCGGAGGGTGGCCGGCGTTGGACCAGAGCAATGTTCGGTCGGCCGGGTCGTACACTCCGTAGAACGCGGTCACGAAATTTCCGTTGGTCGTCGTGTAGCGCTCGCACAGGCGGGCGTTAATCGCGGCCATCAATTTGGCCGGCGGCACGGGCGGGTCGCAGACGAGGTGCGCGATGCTATGGGTGATCGCCATGAGCACCGCCGCGGGGGTGCCGTGGCCGCTGACGTCCGCGACGAGAATGCCCCATTGGCCGTGGGGGAGTTGGAAGAAATCGTAATAGTCGCCGCCGGAATGGTGGGATGTTTGGTAATGAACGGCCAGGTCCAGCCCCGGGATCTTCGGCAGCGCCGCCGGTAAGAGCGACCGCTGAATGTCGGCCACCGCCTTCAGCTCGCGGTCCACGACATCGTACGCCCGCTTCACTTCCTGCGCCAGCACGAGCGTCTTCGTCGCCCGGCCAAACAGGTTGGCCATCCACACGTGCTCCGCCAGCGCCTCGCGGCGGTAGCCGAACGGCTCCTTGCGCATTACCACGACCATGTTGATCGAGCGCCCGGAATCGAAGAGAGGAATCGCAACGAGCGACCGCATCCCCTCGAAATATTCCGCCGCGGGGTCATCGGGCGAGAATTCCAACTCGTC
>JAQGHH010000507.1 GCA_028288945.1 Phycisphaerales bacterium | reverse complement strand
GTGGAGCGGTGGATGTCGACGTGGTCGGGGCCGTTTTGGGCATCGTCTTCGATGATGAAGATGGCCGTGCTCTTCCAGACGGGGCTCTTGCTGATCGTCTCGACGAACTGGCCGACGGCGTAATCATTGTCGGCGACCATCGAGCGCGGGGAATGCTTGAAGAGCGACATGCCGGAGGTGTGATCGCAAGGCAGGCGCACGGTCATGAACGCGGGAACAGCGCCGCCGGCCGCGTCTTTGGCGAGCATCTGTTTGAACTCGAGATTCCATTCCGAGAAGCGGCTGGGTGCGGCGTGGCTGCCGTATGCTTTTTTGGGCGTGAGATACGAGGCATCGCCGGTCTGCTTGGCCAGAAGCTGGCGGGCGTCGCTGTCGGGGTAATCGAGATCAAATCGGCGGTAGTCGAGGTCGGTGACGCCGGCCAGATCATGCCCGCCGGGCTGTAGGCCGACGGCGGTGGGGAAGTTGTCGGGGATGACGATCTTCCCGGCGGTTTTGATGCCGCCGCTGCTGAAGAAGCCGTAGTTGCGGAAGGAGAGGCCGGCCTTGCGGGCGAGGTCCCATAGATGTCCGCCGGGGGCTTGGGCCACGTCGGGGATCGGCTTCGCGCCGTTTTTGAAGGCGGGGTGTTCGCTCAGCGGCTTGCCGTCGGGGCCTTTGGCGGGGAAACCGCCGGTGATGTAGTCGTTGGTCTGCCCCTCGAAATCGAAGCTGCGGCCGCGGCTGCTGTAGTTGTAGGGGACGTTGCGGATGACGTATTCGTTGGCCTGCGCCTGCGTGGACCAGACCCACCCGTCGCCGGAAACTTCGCCGCTGTCATAAAAATTGTCGAACAGCACGAACCTATCGGCCAGGGCGTGTTGGTTGGGAGTGATATCCTTGCCAAAGATGCAGCGTTGCGCGTCTCCGTTGCCTTGCGGCACATCGCCCAGCACCTGATCGTACGTGCGGTTTTCCTTGATGATGTAGATGACGTGTTGGATCTTCCCGGCCTTGAGGCCGATCTTCTCCAGCGGGTTGCCCTGCTTGATGTCGGCGGGCGTCAGCCTTGCCGCGGCCAGCGCGCGCTCAGTGAGCGCCGGCAATTCCTTGTGCGTCGGGACGGGGATCGTCGTCACCAAGCCCGCCACGAGAAACAGCGGCGACCGCACGTTCGTTCCGTTGATCGCATCGTGCGGAATCCGCGGCTCAAGGCCTTTGGCATCCGCCACGAGCAGGCGTTTGCCGTCCGGGCTGACGGCAACGGCTGTCGGATACCAGCCCGCCGGGATGTAGCCGCGAAGCGCCGGCGCTTCGTCCTCCTCCACCTCGACGGCTGCCACCGCGTTCATGTCCCCCAATGAAACGTAGAGCATTTTTTCATCGGGGGAGAGCGCCATCCCTGTCGGCGTCACGCCGGCCAGGTCTTTCGCGATCTCCGGCCGCAGGAGAACGGTCGCGGTGATTTTGTCGGTGTGGGTGTCGATGATGGAAATCGTGTCGCTGTGCGCGTTGGCGACGAACAGCCGGGCCTGCGCCTTGTCGAAGAGCAGCGCATCGGGGTTCGCCCCGGTGGCGAGGAATCCGATCTGCCTGGGGTGGGCGGGGTCGGTGGCGTCGATCAAATACAACCCGGCATCGCGCTCGCTCGCGACATACACCTTGTGACCGTCCCGCAGCGCCGCCACGGAAAGTGGAAAGACCGAAGTCCCCGGCACCGCGCCCGGCAGTTCCACTCGCCCCACTTCCTTCCCGGACTTCGCATCGTAAATTGCGACGCTCGCATTTACGCCCGTCGCCGCGACGTCTTCCTCGGGGTCCTCGTTGCTCTCGGCAAGAGGTTGGGACGCAGGGTGCGTGGCGGGCGTTTTTGAGGCGATGGAGGTCGGGTCATTGTTGGTGACGTACAGGTACCCGCGCCCATCGAGCGCCAGGCCCGCCGGGAAATCGCTCGCGCGCGTGGCGATCGTCCGCTTTTTCTCCAGCGTTCCGTCCGCCCCGAGGGCCAGCACCGCGACGGAATCGCGGTTCCCCTGCGCCGCGTAGACGGTGCCGTCCGGCGCGACGGCCAAGCCATAATAGAGCCCGTTATTGCGGTCGAATTTGCTCGTCGGAAATTCAACATGGCTGACGCCCCTGCCGTCTTCAGTGCGGATCGACCAGAGCGCCTGCTTGAAGCCCGCGTCCGTGACGATCACATATTTCCCGTCAGGGCTGGCGGCCATGTTTACGGGCAGACTGCCGACCGGCTGCGTCGTGGGCGGCGCTTGCGCGTCCAGCGCCCGCCCCGTCACAAGCGGCACCGTCTGCGGCGACGTCTCCAACGGCTTGCTTTCACAGCCGATGAAAATGAAGCCCGCCGAAGCCGCAAGGGCAGCCGTGATGAGATGACGCACGTGTGAGCGGATTGATTGCGATGCCATCGAGTTGCCTCCCATCGCGAAGCATCCGCAGGGCCGCGGGCAAGTCAAGCCGTGATGAAGGTGAATAAGCGTCCCCTTCATGCAAGCCAAGCGCCGCCGAAACGCAAGTGCAGTTCACGCCCTCGCTTTTCCGCAATAGTTGGGAGTGTCGGCACGTTCTTCCCGATCGGTCGTTCGATTTAGGGCGTACTTTCTTTAGTATGCGTTTCCCATTGAACGGAAAACGCGTACTAAAGTACGCCTACGCCACTACGAGGGCAGCCGTGATGAGATGTCGCACGTTTGATGCAACGTAAATGGCGAAAAAACGTGCGGGGAGGTTGACGGCGCGTTCTTGCCGATTCGTCGCGATTCCGTGCGGGTGCTTGAATCCCGCGGCACATTGCGGAGGATCATGGCAGCGGAACGCAGACATCCGGTATCGTCATTGCCAGCCGCCGGGCTCTGCCGCGTTCGGTCAATCCATTCAACCGAGAGGACTCGTGACAAACCGCCTGCTCATCGCCTCGCACCGGGCCGCGCCTAAATTGGCCACAGTGCTTTGCGTGTGTTTCTATTTCACGTCTGCGCGGGCCGCGGGCGTGCCCGAATCCCCCAAATCGCCGGACGGCTCGGTCAAGGTTTCGCTCTTCGCGACCGATCCGGAAGTCGTCACACCCATCGGCGCGACGGTCGATTCGCGCGGCCGGCTGCTGGTCATCGAATCGCACACGCACTTCCGCCCCAAGACCTACCAGGGCCCGGCGACCGACCGCATCCGTATTCTCGAAGACACCGCCGGGACCGGGAGAGCCGACAAGTTCACCACGTTCTATGAAGGCGGCAGCTTTCTGATGAACCTCGTGGCCGACCGGGACGGCTCGATCGTCGTATCGTCGCGCAACGAAATTTTCCGGCTCACGCCCGAAGCCGGCCCCGAAGCCGGCAAGCACGCGCCGCCGGTGAAGACCACCCTCGCCCACCTGGAGACGAAGGCCGATTACCCCCACAACGGGCTGCACGGCCTGACGGTCGATCGTGCGGGCAACGTCTACTTCGGCATCGGCGAAAACCTCGGCGGCCCCTGGGCGCTGCTCGGCACGGACGGACAAAAACTCACCGACGACAAGGGCTCGGGCGCGATCTTTCGCATCGACGCAAAGGGCAAAGGACTGACCCGCATCGCGCGGGGATTTTGGAACCCGTTCGGCCTCGGCTTCGACCCGGCGGGCAACCTTTGGGCCGTGGACAACGACCCGGACGGCCGGCCCCCCTGCCGCTTGATCAACGTCGTGCCGGGCGGTGATTACGGCTA
>JAQGHH010000459.1 GCA_028288945.1 Phycisphaerales bacterium | reverse complement strand
TTCACAAACTGGTGGAAGAGGCCAACCTCTTCATCGACGCCGCCCACAAGGCCCACGCAAAGTATCGGGCGTCGCTGAACGTCCTAACGCCGGTGTAAATGCGCGGGCCAACGTCGCGGGGAGCGGTATAACGGTGTAACGGTGTAACGGTGCAGCCCTGTAGCGCTGAAGGGCGTACTTTAGTACGCGGTCTTATGCCGTCAGAACCGCAGAATAAGGAACGAGGAACGCGTACTAAAGTACGCCCTACGATTCACATGACTTCGCATAAAATCGCCGTCAAATTCTTCGTAGAGAACCCCGCGGCCCCGGCCGGCAGCGAGCTGGTCCCCGTGTTCCACTCGTGGATTCAGACCCACGCGGTGGCCGACCACCTGCCGATCGACGTCGCCGATTACCAGCATGTGAAAGACGGCCCCGGCACGCTGTTGATCACGCACGAAGCCAACTTCTCCCTCGACCGTGAACACGGCCGCTCGGGCCTGTTGTACGTGCGCAAGCAGCCGATCCCGGACGCGAACAATTTCGCCGACCGCCTTCGCGCGATCCTGCGGGCAACCCTGGAAGCCGCCGCCCGCATTGAGCAGGACCCGCGTCTGGCCGGCAGCGTGAAGTTCCGCACGGATGAGTTCCTCTTCCGCATCTATGACCGCCTGCTGGGGCCCAATGAGGCGGTGACGTTCGCCGCGGTGAAAGGCGATCTGGAAAGCGTCGTGTCGGAGTTATACGGCGCTCCCCCACGCGCGTTGGAGTTTCAGCCCAACCCCCAATCCCTCTTCGAAGTCCGCATCAAGACCGGCAACTCGCCCGCGATCGGAACGCTCGTCAACCACCTGTCGGCGGCGACGTCGCGCTAAATCGTTCTCCCTCACCCGTGGGCATGCATGATGTAGGGTGGGCGTACTCGCCCACCATTTGTTTGCGCGCCAATCCACGGAGGCTCGGTGGGCGAGTACGTCCACCCTACATGCCTTCGCACCGGCATTCGGATTTCGTCATTCGGATTTGCTTCGGACTTCGGACTTCGGCCTTCGGCTCTGAGGCTCAGGCTCGAAGAGGGATTCGGAATTCGGATTTCCGCGGCTATGCGACGGATTTCCGCCGCTACTTCGCCGCAAGCGCCTTCTCAATCAACCCTTGCTCCGCCTCCGGCAACCCCCCCGCCAATTCCAAAGCCGCGGCGTGCCCTCTGTCTGACATTTTCCGCCAGGTCTTCCGCAGGATCTCAACGACCTTCGCCTCTTCATGTCGCCGAGCGAAATCGACGTAATCGATTTCCAGGAAGACCAGGCACGCCGCGTCTTCGAGGGTCTGGGTTTCAGGGTCGGCCTTGAGCCGCTCCTTGCGGATCAGCGACTGGACGCGCGCGATGAAGGCGTCGTCGTAGCCGACTTCCCGCAGGATTTCCCCCGCCTGCTCGGCGTGGAACGCACCGAGGCGGGTGCGCCATTGGTGATAGCCGGGGCGGGTCATCGGATATTGCGAGCGAGGGATGACCCATCGCATCAGGTGCTGGCAGCGGACGGCCAGTCGCAGGGCTTCGGAAGCCGTCGGCTCCAGACGGTCGAGCCACGTGCTCATCCGCTGGGCGTAGAAGAGTTCACTCGGAAGCTCGCGCCCGCCGAAAATGGCCCGGCTCGGGTCCTGCGCGTTGGCGGCGTCGATCCGCTCAATCGCCCGCTGGAATCGGGAATCTTCGGTACTCATTGCTCCTATCGTAGCGCCGAAAACGTTCGGCGGAGCCGAACTTACATGGACTCGACCACAAATTTTGCAGGCTTCACAGACTAAAGCTGGCCGCCTATTCCGGCCTTAAATCAGTGAAATCTGTAGGCATGTTCTCTTCGACGCGGCCGGCCGTTCCACTCGGCGTGAGCCTGTTGAAGCCGCGCCACAAAATGCCCCGCCGCATCCACCTACACCTTCCGGGCGTGAATCCCTATAATCCCGGTTTCGTAGTCCGGGAGTCGGAAGTTTGGAAGGAGCCGTGTGTGGCTAAACGTTCGCCGCTTGCCGAGAAATTGGAAGAAGTGAAGTCCCGCATCGCCGCGGCTGCCGTCAAGGCGAAGCGCGACCCGGCGGAGGTCACGCTCATCGCCGTGACCAAATCCGCCGCCCCCGAACAAATCCGCGAAATCCTCACGCTGGGCGTGAGCGACCTGGGCGAGAGCCGGGTGCAGGTCCTCACCCAACGGGCCGGGCAGATCAACGAGTTCCTCCAGCGCCGGCTCGTCCACGGGGACGCCGCCGAGGCCCCGACCAAAGTCCGCTGGCACATGATCGGCCACCTCCAGCGCAACAAGATCAAGCCCGTCCTGCCCATCGTGCACAACATCCAGACCATCGACAGCCTTCGCCTCGCCGAGGAGCTCGACGTGCAGGCCGCCAAGATCAGCCGGCGGGTGCCGGTCATGCTCCAGGTGAACGCCAGTGAAGAGGTGCAAAAGTACGGCGTGGCCGTCGGCGCTGCCGTGCATCTCGCCGAGCAGATCGATTCGATGCCCAATCTCCAGCTCGTCGGCCTGATGACGATGGGCCCGCTCGAAGGGACCGAGCCGCAGACCCGCGCCGTGTTCACCCGCACGCGGGAGATCTTCGAAGAGATGCGCTGGCTCAAGATCGGCGGCGCCTCCCTCCGCCACCTGAGCATGGGCATGAGCCACGACTTCGAATCCGCCATCGCCGAAGGCGCCACCATGGTCCGCATCGGCTCCGCCCTCTTCGGCGGAAAGGCGATGGACCACCATGAAGACGGGGAGGACTGACAGGATTCTAAGGCAAAGACGTTGCCGCGAAGGGGCGAAGGAAGGCGAAGAAAACACAATTGCGAAGTTGCCACAGACGGGGACGGATGGACACAGATGGGAAGAAAAAACCAAAAGCGTGAAACCTAAGGAACGATTCGAATCACTCCGGGCCTCTTTACGCTTAAGTCTTACGGTTTCACCACCCCATCTGTGTCCATCCGTCCCCATCTGTGGCAAATATTTCCTGGCATTTCTTCGCCCCTTCGCGCCTTCGCGGCAAGGTCTTTTTTGATCAATGCCTGAAATCGACTTTTTCAATTTCTTCCGCTACGCCCTGGCGACGGTGGTGACCATTTACGCGACGATCGTCACGCTGCAATCGCTTTGGGGCTGGTACGTCTGGTTGGCGGGGAGCGAGAAGTACGTGAGCATGCTCCGCCGATATTTGTTGCTGCACGGGTTGCGGGTGCGGGTCCGTACGTTCGGGGGGGATGTGCTCGTCTGCATATTGCTCTGCGTGGCGTTTGTGATTCTGATGCACGCGCACAGTTTGATCTATGACTTGGGAGACCGCCTCGCGCATGCCCGCCAATTCGCCCAACACCCCTGAAGTAAAGCAACTGCCCGACGGCACCCCGCCCCCCGGCGCTCTGGCCCGGCAGACGGACGGCCCCGCCCGGCCCGGCGCCAATTCGCCCGTAACCCCCGGCGTCTCCCCGCAACGGCAACTCTCCGAGCTCCCCAAGGACGAGCTGTCACATCTTGCCGAGGAGTTCGGCCTCGACCCCGCCGACTTCAAGACGAGCCAGGAACTGGTCGCCGCCATCCACGACCGGCGGCAACTCATCGCCGGCTTCGATCGCGACGCGATGCTGGACGTCATCCGCTGGGGCCGCCGGCCCGTCACGGCCAGCGCCACCCGCGAACAAATCGCCCAGGAAATCGCCCGCATCCGCACGATGCGTTTTTCGGGTCTGTCGCAACGCGGCCTTGTCGTCCTCGCCAAAATGCGCGGCGTCCCCGCCCTCGAAAGTGACACCGTCCCCACGCTGGTCAAACGGCTGAAGAAAGGCGAGGGGATCTTCCAAAAGCTCAACCGCAAGCGCCGCGCGTTCCTCGGCGGCATGATCGCCAACATCATCGGCGACACCGAAAGCGCCGCCGACTACCAGTTCCTCCCCGACCCGACTGCCCCCGGCGTCGCCCCCTCCCGCACCGCGACGATCAAGGAAGACATCGAAGAATCCGGCCTCATCGGCGGCATCACCAACCGCATCAAAAAATCCGCCGACAGCTACCTCAATCAAAAGCTCGACGAGATTGAAGCGAGGATCGACCGCAAGCTCGACGAAATCGACCGCCGACTGGCCGAATGGCGCGACAAGGAAATCGCCAACCGCATCCGCATCCTGAAAATCACCCTCTGGGCCAGCGTGATCGTCGGCGTCTTCTCGCTGATTTACAGCTACGTAAAAGTAGT
>JAQGHH010000454.1 GCA_028288945.1 Phycisphaerales bacterium | reverse complement strand
ACGCTGCTGCTCCACGAGCTGGCCCATCTCCGCCGGCGCGACCACTGGGTGCGGTGGATCGAGCTGGCGGCGACGGTGCTCTACTGGTGGCACCCGGCGTGTTGGTGGGCGCGACGCGGGTTGCGCGAGGCCGAGGAGCAGTGCTGCGACGCCTGGGTGCTTTGGGCGCAGCCGGGGGCGTTTCGTTCCTACGCCACGGCGCTTCTGACGACCGTGGATTACGTTTCCGTCCGACAGTCTGTGCCGGCGTTGGCCAGCGGGATGGGACAGTTTCATCTTTTGAAGGCGAGGTTGACCATGTTGAAAAAAGGGAATGTTTCGCGAGCGTTGACGTGGGGCGGATTTGCCGCCGCGTGTGGGACGGGGGCGCTGCTCCTGTCGATCGCCCCGACCCTGGCGCAATCCGCGCCCGAGCCGGCCGCCGAATCACAGCAGGCGCCGACCGCGCAGGACACTGCGACCGCGCCGGCCGCCCAGGAAGTTGCGCCGCCGGCCGAAAAAACTGCGCCGCCGACGCCTGCGGCGGACGTCGCGCCGCCCGCCCAGAACGGTACGCCGGGGGCGGCCGGGCAGCCGACGCCCGAAGTCATTGGAGTCGCCCCGGCGCCCGTTGCCACAACGCCTGAGTTAACAATCCGTGCGGGAAGTGCAGACGCAGCCCCATCGATAACCACCGCGGTGCCCGTCGCCACAACCCCGCCCCCCGTCTTGCCCCCGCCAACGCCCGCCGCGCCAAACGCGCGCGATCAACAATTCCGCGCGGAAATGCAGGCCGTGCAGGCACGGAACATGGCCCAGTACACGGCAAGGAACGCGGCACAAAACGACGAAGTCGCCGTGCTGCGGCAGCAAGTCGAAATGCTCACTCGTGAACTGAAGACTGCCCAAATACGGCTACAACAGCTTCAGGCCGGCGGCAACCCGGAAAAGCCGATGGACGCCAACGCCGTTCCCGAAGGTCCCCGCAGATTCAATCGCAATGACGCCGGTAATGGGAATCCCAACAAGACCCAGTTTTACTGGAACGGCAAGGAAGCCGTCACACTTCCTAAGGCAACGCCCGAAGACCGCGAGCGCCGGCTGGACAGGCTGGAGAAAGCACTCTCGTCGTTACTCGACGAAGTCCGCTCGATGAAGCAAGGCGGCTCCCCTGACAACGCCCCGCGCTCCGTCCCCACCCCCGCGGGAAGGTAAATGTAGTTCTCTACTCCGCAAGGCACGGCGTCCGCGATCCCGCGGACGCCGTGTCGTTTTTTCACTTCCCCGCCGGCTGCTGCACGTCCGCCCACTTCTGGTTCTTGGCGCCTTCATAGAGCGCGTCCATCACGGCGCTGCGGTACGCGGCTTCGTGGGCGGTGATCAAAGTGACATCCGGCTTGCCCGTGATGGCGTCGAGGAAACGGTCGAACGGGTGGGCTTGCCCGGCGGGCAGCTTGGTCCAGGGATGCTTGCCGTCCGCGCCTTCGACGTTTTTGCTCTGGAAGAAGAGCTGGCCGTTCATAATCGTCGCGTGGCCTTCCGTCCCGGCGATTTCCAGGGAAACGGGATTGGACAAGTCATCCCAACCCGCGGCGAGCGTGCCGATCGTGCCGTCCTCGAACACCAGAATTCCCTCGCCCAACTCGTCGCAATTTTCGTAACGCGCGGTGCCCATCGACGTGGCCGCGGTCACGCGCTTCACCGGCCGGTCCATGAGCCAGAGCATCAGGTCCAGGGAATGTGTGCCCAGGTCCCCAAACGCGCCCACGCCAGAGCGCTTGGGGTCGGCCATCCAGCGCCAGTCCTTGTCGAACCAGCCGCCCAGCGCACCTTCGTGGGCGTTGCAGCCGCGGATGCGGGTGATTTTTCCGAATGCTCCCTTGGCGATTTGTTCCTTGAGGAACTGGAGCTTGGGGTCGCCGCGCATGAAGTAGCCGGTCTGAAAGAGCACGCCGTTGTCGGCGATCGCGTCCGACATCGCATAAGCATCCTTCGCGCCGATGCCGATAGGCTTTTCCGCGTAGATCTGCTTCTTCGCCTTGGCGGCGGCGGTGACAAGTTCCAGATGCCGGACGGTTTCCGAGCAGATGATCACCGCCTTGATCCGCTTGTCCGCCCAGATCTGGTTCAGATCTTCCGCGACGACCGCGCCCAGCTCCTGGGCGTTGCGCTTCGCGCGCTCTGCATCATGGTCCCAGACGGAGACGACCTTGACGTCCTGCCGCTTCTTGAGGCGATTGACGAAATCGGGCGTGTGAATGTGCGCACACCCCACTAGCGCGATCTCAGTCGGCGAACCCTCCGCCCCTCGTGCCGGGACGGTAAAGAGCATCGTGAAGGCGAGACAAAATACGAGGATGGTAAACGTGGTCATTGCAGTGGTTCTCATAATGCTCCAGACAGAATAATGAACGCAGAGGCGCAGAGGTAGGAGAGGAATATGCATCTTTCCTCGTGGCACGGGCGGCCCCGCCCGTGGCTTGCGGCAATAGCCGCTTGCTCATGGGCGGGGCCGCCCGTGCCACGGCAGACGTGCGTTTCCCCCCAGTTCTCCTCTGCATCTCTTTCTCTGCGCCTCCGCGCCTCTGCGTTCAATCCAATTCAAATAGCGTTACTTCTTCTGCTCGATCGGCCGGATCTTGATGTTGCGGAAGGAGACCAGGCCGTGGTCTCCCTGTAAAGCGAGATAGCCGATGTCGGACCTGGCGAAATCTTTCATGCCGCCGAATTTGCTCTTGGCGACGCGTCCCTTGAAGTCGTCGCTCCCCAGGACGTACTCAAAGTATTTCACGCCGTTCATGTCGTGCTCGCACTTCTCGGGGGTGAGGAGCAGGCGGATGTGGTTCCACTCACCGGCGGGTTTGGTGGCGTCCACGTCCGACTTGTAGAGCTGGTAAAGCCAGCCGGATTTTTGCGGGTCCGTGCCTTGCTTGTTGTCCAGGAGCTGGCACTCGGGGCCGGTCATCCAGACCGCGCCGTCGGCGTCCGT
>JAQGHH010000627.1 GCA_028288945.1 Phycisphaerales bacterium | reverse complement strand
CCCGCTTGATACGCGGCTTTCACCCCGGCGTATTGCCCGCCGCTGCTGCCCAGATTTGCCTGGCTGATGACGGTGAGGTCGGACTGATCCTTCAGCCAATCGGAGGTGCCGTCCTCGCTGGCGTTGTCGATGACGAAGATGTCCCCGTTTCCAAGCCCGCGCAACCCCATCCCTCATTTTGAGCCCGCGGCAGCGGTTCGGTGACCGATTTTGACCGATTTTGACCGATCAAAAGGCCATTTTTCACAACGAATTCGATAAAATTAATGTATTCGGCCGGGAAGCGATGGCTTTGTCGCGCTTCCCGCCTCGGTAAGCCGGACAGAATAAAAAGCCGCCGCTCCGTCGGTTGCACCGAGCCCCAATTCGGAGTCCCCGATGTCCCAAAACTGCTTGAAGAGGCCTAGGTCCCGGTAGTCCGTGGCAAGATGTGTTACGACCACACCATTAAGGTGAACGGTGACCGACCGGTTACGCACCTCGATTAAAGCTACGGACCTGCTATCGTTCTTTAATACCTGCGGGAACTTTTGGGTCGACGGGTTTGCGTCAGCACGTTTCCCATCGATCGTTTCGATGCCGCAAATGGTGTTTGCCCACCCGCCTTCGACGACGAGAAAACTGTGCCCTTCGTGTGAGACGATTTGCCCAATGGCGTCGTTCCCTTTGATGCGGGCGAACTCGACCCTGATGTCGTATTCTTCTGGGGGCCGATATCGGATTCTTATGCTTGCAGCGGGACTCTGAGCGGTGGTTTCCCCGGTGAGCACCGATCCAGACATCCTCCATGTCCCAGTCACCGCGTCGCGAGACGGATTGATAAGCTTGAGCAAATCAACAGACCGGTGGGGGAGCCTCGTCTTCGTATCCGCAAGCATTCGCGCGACGCCATCAAGAGCGCGTTTCGCCTTAAGCTTTTCTGCGTCTTCAGCCGTATGACCTTTGAGGAATTGGCTGTAGCATTTCGAAGCTTGCTCGAGAGCCGCCACTTTGATTTGGTCCGGCGCTTTTGTCGCCTGCGCCTCGTGCCATGCCCCCAATTCCATTAATTGCTCCCCGCCTAAGCCCGCTGGGTCCTCGGCTGCGAGTGAAATCGCCCGTCTAGCCGATGCATCGTTCAGTAATGCAGCCATTGGGATCGCATCCGCCGGCCGACCTTGCTCGTAAAGCAGAGCGTGAATGACTTCGTTGACGGCTGCCGTGTCGTCGGGGTTTGCTTTTACCTTCGCGGTCAACTCGTCTAAGTGTTTCTGCGACGCCTGCCGCGAGCCAAGCTCTCTCATAGCGTCGCGAATGTCCGCAACTCGCGAATGGTCAACGGACTCAGCTACCTTAAGTGCTTTGGTGTACAGCGCCGTGGATTCCTTAAATGATTTGGAATCAGCCTTTGCGTCCGCGGCATCAATTAGCCCGTCGAGGTATGCCGGGCCTACACCTTTTCGTTGCGAGATCGGTGCCGAATTATATCGCTTTTCGTGCATCTCCAACGCCTTGTCGAGGGCTGCGGCCCTCGACTCCGGGCTAATTTTGGCAAGGAGACCCATGGCATCCGCAGCGATTGCGAACCCGTCGGGGTAAGGGGAAGCGTAGTCGTACGCTTTGTTGCACAACAGGATTTGAAACGGTTTGTCGTCCGATACATCACGTGCATCGCCCAACAGCTTTTTGGCGAACTCAACCTCGCCTTTGCCGCGGTCGGCCGCCTTCAGTTGGCGGACTCGCTCCCCGTATAGCTGGTGAAAAGTCTCGTCAGGAGAGGTCGCCGCGCGACCGATGGCACTGGCGAGGAGCAGAAGCGCAATGAACAATCCGCGCATGACCATAACTCGCTCCAAATCGACATCGATTACAGCTTCCGATCGCAGAGTTGCCACATTGTACCGCAATCGCCGCGGTCGGGCGAATGAACCGCGGAAAGGCATCGTACTTCAAAGGATATTATGACGATACTTTGTGGACAAATCTGCTTGGCTTGTCCAAGGCCAATGCAGCGTATAGGATGCGCCCTCATACTGCCCCTGCGGACCTGAAAATGCACCTTTCGCAATCAAAAACGTCACCAGAATCGGGGCAGAGACCACACGGTGAATCTGCGAGCAGCCTGCCACATGGGAGCGCAACCCACACTCGTCTGCAACCCCGTAACGGTTGGCAACCAATTAATTTAACCGAATTGTGGCGCTACCGAGAACTGGCGTGGTTTCTGGCAGTTCGCGATATCAAAGTCCGATATAAACAAACGGCTTTTGGTACCGCCTGGGCTGTCATCCAACCGCTTTTCAGCACGATTCTGTTCACCGTGTTTTTTAACAAGCTGGCTGGCGTTAAGCTTAGCGGTACGGCTCCATATGCAGTCTCGGCGTTCTGTGCGATGCTGCCGTGGCAGCTATTCGAAACTTCGCTGACAAGCGCTGGCAATAGCTTGGTCGGAAGTCAAAACCTCATTACAAAAGTGTATTTTCCGCGTTTGACGGTCCCCATTGCGTCGATCCTGTCAGGCGTTTTGGACTTCGCCATCGCGTTTTTGCTCCTAATTGGAATGATGGCGTGGTACGGCGTCCGACCCACTGCCGCAATCATCGTCCTGCCGTATTTTGTTTTGCTTTGCTTGCTCGTCGCGCTGGCAGCGGGCTTGTGGCTTAGCGCTCTGAATGTCCAATATCGGGACGTGCGTTACGCACTCCCGTTCTTGGCACGGCTCTGGTTCTTTGCGACCCCGATCGTTTATTCCGCCGACTCAATCCAGCAAAAGCTAGGGCCCGTATGGGGGCCGCGAGTTCAAGCGCTTTACGGTCTCAATCCAATGGTGGGAGTAGTCGAGGGGTTCCGATGGGTAATGCTCGGTGGGGACCAACCGCCGCCATCGTTACCATTGCTCGCTGTGTCAACAGCGGCCACCATTATCCTTCTTATTGGCGGACTGTTTTATTTTCGTCGAATGGAACTCACGTTTGCTGATGTCGTTTAGGCAGCAGCGCGGCCTGCCGAGAGCTTTCGCATATGAATGATGCCGTGATCCGTATCGAAAACCTTGGTAAGCGCTATCGGCTTGGCAAGGCGGAGCGCTACAAGACACTGCGCGAGTCCCTTAGCGGTGTAATACGCGCGCCCATGCGCCAGTTGCGACGCCTACAGCAACCGGGTCGAAACGACGACCCGATGACGGACCTCTGGGCACTCCGCGACGTATCTTTTGACGTCGGGCTTGGTGAAGTGGTCGGAATCATTGGCCGCAATGGCGCAGGCAAGAGTACTCTTCTGAAGGTGCTTTCCCGCATCACCGAGCCGACAACTGGAACCATCGATATTTCGGGCCGGGTCGGAAGCCTGCTTGAGGTCGGCACCGGGTTTCACCCGGAACTCACTGGCCGTGAAAATATATTTCTCAACGGTGCGATACTTGGAATGCCAAGTCGTGAGATTCGCCGCAAGTTCGATGAAATCGTAGCTTTCGCCGAGGTCGAGAAGTTCCTCGACACTCCTGTTAAGAGATACAGTAGCGGGATGTACACGCGGCTCGCGTTTGCGGTCGCGGCCCACCTGGAGCCCGAAATACTGGTCGTGGACGAGGTCCTCGCAGTTGGCGATGCTGCCTTTCAAAAAAGGTGTCTCGGCAAGATTGGAGATGTGGCCCGTCACGGAAGAACCGTCTTGTTCGTGAGTCATAACATGGCAGCAGTTACACAACTGTGTACCCGTGCTATTTGGCTCGATCAAGGTAGGGTCAAGGAAATTGGTCCGACCGATCGAGTGGCGCGCAACTACCTTGCGGCTGGGTCGGTCAACTACAGCGAACGGCGCTGGACACTGCTCAAAGATGCGCCTGGTGACGATCGCGTTCGACTACTTGCGGCCCGGGTTGTTCAAGACGGGGTGCCCGCGCCGACCGTTGATCTCAATCGGCCGATGGAAATCCAGATCGAGTTTAAAGCATTGCGTCCGATTGAGAACTTGGTCACAGGTGTAAACTTCTACGATGGGATGAAGACTTGCCTGTTCGCCCATTGCGATTGGCGCCCGAACAGCATTGCGCCGGGCTCGTACCAAAAATCGGTCGTGGTTCCGGGGCGAACCTTCGCCGACGGGCAAATTGATGTTCTAATTCAGTTAGTGTTCTACGACCCCATGGTGTTGAGCATGATTCTGCCCTCTGCACTTTCGTTTGACGCGGTCGAGAGTAACGACCCCGGTTCGATCCGTGGGCCGTACAAGGGTGCTTGGCCTGGGGTAGTGCGGCTTGCCCTGACGTGGACGAATGCGACACCACTTCTGGAAGCGCCAGTATTGGCCACGCACTAACACATGAGGAGGCAATAGCTTGACGGCGCGCCGCATATACGACGGAATTAAGCGATACGCCTCATTGTTACGGGGTCCGGGACGCAATCATTCCCCACAGATGGCCCACTTGGTTGATCTGCTTGTCGCTGTGGAACGCGCGGGGATACCGACGATCACTTTGCCAACTTTGCTTGGCGAGCTGTCGCGTGACGAACTTCCAGCTGGTTCTGCGGTTCGCGTTCACCCGAACGTAACTAGCTCGGGTTCTGGATCGGTCGGCGAAATGACAGCACTTTCTGCGATTGTCGCGGCGAAGCGACCGCATGCGGTACTGGAATTCGGGACGAACCAGGGTTGTTCAACATGGCACTTGTGGGCGAACGCTAGCCCGGAGTGCGAAATAGTGACAATCGATCTTCCCTCAAATGTAAAGGTTGAAGGTTCTACCGATTTAGGTATTCAGGGCGTCACCGCAAGGCCATTCCTTCCCAAAGACAACCGCATTCGTCTTATTGAGACGGACAGCCGCCAGTGGCACCCAGATTTACGCACAAAGATCGACCTCTGTTTTATAGACGCCGGCCACTCGTATGAGTGTGTACGGAACGATACAGAAAAGGCGCTCAAGCTTATGGCGGATGACGGTCTCGTCGTATGGCATGACGCTGCGTGGAAGCGAGACGGATATGGCGTAAACAAATATTTGAAGGAACTCGGCAGCTCCGCTCGAGACGTTCGGTTATTATCTATAGGCCCCTTCGATTACTGCGCAATTGCGGTAATGCGCATGGATTGCCCGTTTCGCGCTCCGCCTGGACAATAGGTATTAGCGCAATCCGAAAGACGTGCCGATCGGTGTGGTCGCGGACTTCTGAAGGCCTCCGATGCTCCAGAGTTTAACTAAGCTTCTCCTCCGGCTCGAACGGGGAAGCCGCCGCCAGCGTCTTCGATTGCTGGCTCGGCAGGCCGCGCAACGTCGTGAAGGCGATCTTCAACGAACAAATAGTGCCGAGCAATGGGCGCAAGTTTACGAAGGTGAGACTAAGCCCGTCACTGGTTTAAGCGGCTCCGTAGCGGGTACGATTGCTGGCCTTACGCTTCCACATGAAATTCTCTTGGAAGCCGGGTGTGGGTCTGCGGTCGCGTCCGCAGAACTGGCCACGACGGGGCGCAAGATCCACCTTCTCGATTTCAGCAGACAGGTGCTGGATCGGGGCGCGGATCTCTTTCACCGATCGCAGCTTGACGCGCCCCGCCTTACCCTTGCCGATTTGACCAAGCCACTACCATTGCCGGATCGCTCCGTCGATGTCGTTTGGAGCAGCGGAGTTCTTGAACATTGGAGCGACGAGGAATTAACCCCAATCGTGCGCGAAATGAAAAGAATATGCCGACGTGCCGTCATTTCGCTCGTCCCGTCTAGTCGTTGTGTCCTCTATCGTCTCGGCAAAGCAATGGCCGAGGAGCATGGCGCGTGGCCATACGGGCGTGAAATCCCTCGGGATTCGCTTCGACAAACCTTTCAAGACGCGGGGTTGGTCAACGTCCAAGAAAAGACTGTGTGCGCAGATTGGGCGCCAAAGGTGCTGTGGTTAACCGATCCGGTAATGATGCCGTTAATCGACCGCTGGTGGCAGAGTCTGAGCGATACTGATCCCGTCAAGCATGATCAAGGCTATTTGCTTCTGACCGTCGGTCAATGCCCAAGTGCCGATGCAGAGGCGAATCAACACACCATCGCTGACGTGTAAAAGTCGTCCGGCCGTTCGAAGGGCAATCACTATGAATTTGACAGTGCTCAGCATCATCGGGACACGCCCCGAGGGCATAAAAATGGCTCCCGTCGTCAAGGAGCTTGCAAAGCATGGGGACCGTATTCGATCCCTTGTTTGCACAACCGGCCAACACCGGGAGATGCTCGATCAAGTGCTAGAACTCTTTAAGATAGTGCCTGATTTCGATCTCAGCCTTATGCGGCCGAATCAGACACTGTCACAGCTCACGGGTGACCTATTTCGATCCCTTGACGGAGTGATAGAAGAGGTCAAGCCGGATTGGGTATTAGCGCAAGGCGACACTACCACCGTTCTTGTCGCTGGGCTGGTCACGTTCTACCACCGGAAAAAATTTGGGCATGTGGAAGCTGGCCTGAGAACGGGTGACAAACAACGGCCATTTCCGGAGGAAATCAATCGTCGGGTGGCCGACCTTGTCGCGGACGCGTACTTCGCACCCACGATGCGGTCGAGAGACGCGCTGATTCACGAGGGCGTTAACCCTGCGGACGTATACGTAACTGGTAACACGGTGATCGACGCATTATTAGATGTTGCGTCTCGTCCATTCGATTGGGCAAATTCAAAATTGAAGGATTTGCGACCATCGCTACCTTTAGTAACGATCACCGCGCATCGTCGGGAAAGTTTTGGCGAGCCATTCCGAGAACTTTGCTTCGCGATTCGCGATATGGCAACCGCCTTTCCGGGCACTCAGTTCGTTTACCCGGTTCACCTGAATCCCAATGTTAGATCGCCTGTAAACGAAATTCTGTCGAACGTGCCCAATATACACCTCATCGAGCCGCTCGACTATTTTGAAATTGTCCATTTGATGAAGCGATCAACCCTGATATTAACTGATTCCGGGGGCATCCAGGAAGAGGCTCCCAGCTTGGGCGTCCCGGTGCTAGTCATGCGAGAAACGACCGAGCGCCCCGAAGGGGTCGAATGCGGTGCGGTCCGCTTGGTCGGGACCTCGCGCCACCGAATTTTCGAGTCGGCGTTCCGCATTCTTTCTGAACCGACCGAGCGCGAAGCATTCGCACGTAGCACAAATCCCTACGGCGACGGTACCGCATCGCGTCAGATCGTGTCACATATCATGCAACGGGAAGGGAAATGACGGTTCTGAACAATACTGCCTCGCCCGCTAGAGTGGCGCACGAATCGTCGCTTCCGCTCATTTCGATCGTACTTCCAACGTTCAATGGTTCGCGATACTTGCGGGAGTCGCTCGACAGCATTTTGGCGCAAACATACAGCAATTGGGAGCTGATAATTGTAGATGACGCGTCAACCGATAAGACGCCAGAGATTATTTCGGAATACGTTGCCATCGACGCGCGAATCCGTTCTTTGCGACATCAAGTAAACAAACGAATCCCCGGGGGATTAAACACAGGTTTCTCCGTCGCCGCAGGCGAGTATTTTACTTGGACTTCTGACGATAATCGATTTCGGCCGAATGCACTGAGCGAAATGTCGCAATTTCTCGAAAGGCATCGCGATATCGACTTTGTCTACTCCGATGCCTCAATAATCGATGCGGACGGACAAATAACTGGTTATATGAAGGCAGGTGAGCCGAACGAACTGGCATTCAGAAATCCAGTAGGTGCAAGCTTCATGTATCGGAGCAAGATCCAACAGGCTTTGGGCGGCTACGCTGACGACATGTTCTTGTGCGAAGATTTCGAGTTTTGGATTCGGGCAGCGAATAGATTCAAGCTTGCTCCCCTGCATAGGGACCTTTACCTATACCGCGCGCATCCGGGGTCACTGTCATCGACAAAATACAAGCAAGTAATTTGCGCCATCGACCGCCTCATGGAGCGGCATCTCGACAAAATGCGTTGGGTAGGGGAGCGTGCACTGGCACAAGGATATCTTGTGCGTGCCAGCACGGCGGTTCAGCTCGACGATTTCAAGGCGGCCCGTCGGTTTCTGTTCTGTGCGCTCAGGCACTCCACATTGCAGGCCGTTCTGAAGAACTACATGCTGATTGCACGCATTGCCGTGGGCCGCACGGTATTTCGGACCGCCCGGGCGCTGCGGGCGCGATTTATGGGGAGTGCCGCGGACCATGAGGTACGAGCGTGACGCCGGCGCACGACGGGCATATGATCGAGCAACCAACGATCGATGGATGGAAGCCAATATGACCCAGCAATATTCGGAAGAGACGGCTGTAACCAAACGCGCCATTTATGAGAACTGGCTGTTGCACGACCCTGGGGTTCCGCGCAATTACCTAACGACGCTTAATGCAACTTACAAAGACTTCAAGGCCAATGGTGGCTTGCTGGTCATAACGGTCCTACCAAACAGATCAGAAATGGCATTTTTCTCGCAGTACTTTGATCCAGCGAAGGCGTTATCCCCACTTGAGAACAACATCGGAGTGGGGAAACAAGATGTGGCGTCCTTCATCTCGTATTGGCCTTCGTCTGATGAACACTGGACAGCGGCCACACAATTGACATTCAGCGGAGGTATCTATTCGGTCGCGAACATGATCGACATTTGCGATAAGCGCCTTGATCCCACGAAACAAGTCCGAGTTAACTTCCGTCCCTTTGAAGATTACATCGCGCGTTCGGTGCGCAAGTATGTGGATTGCTTGCGGGACCTAACCGTCGATGCACCGCTATTCGTTGGGATCTCGCTATTGGGGGTGAAGAATTACCGGCTCACGCTTGGTGAAGCTAATGGCGATTGCAGCAGCCACGAAAACGAGATTTGCGACAACATTCAAGCCGACATGGTAGAGATTCCCGCCCGAGCACGGATAGCCGGCCTCGCAGCAGCTGTAACCGTGGTGAAACCCGCATTTCGCTATATCCGGCGCGCGTTTCGGACACCACCGTTGTATTCTTACGACCCAGTTCGCGCAGGAGGTTCCCCTCCCCGCAGCTGCGTCATCTTGTGAGATTATCGAACTCGTCGGGTTCAAGGGCGGTTTCACGCGGCGGATACGGCGAAGGCTTCGCTACGCGCCTTTTCTTTATTCGATTAAGCTTGCTTGCTGGGAGTTTTTGAAGCTTGCTCGGGGCAAGTTTGTCGGACCGAAGCCGCCCCAATTCCGCATTATTCTTCATTACGGCATTTTAGCGAGTATCCTGTCGCCGACATACGTTTACTATTTTCGAGCCCGCTTTGGGCGCCGTGCATGCTCTTTTTTGTCGGAAGAAATCCAAGGCGATCGGTCCGCTTTCCCGATGTTATCCTCCGCGTGCAACCAGATAACATCATTCAGCTTGTCGTAATAGTGAAAACTGTAATTAGGCACGTCCGGCGCGGACTTTGACGTGCGTCGAGATCGCGCACGGTACCCTACCGTTTTGGGAGTCTGCTGCGCCGTCGGCTTCGTTCTCCGCATCGGAGTGTTATACCTTGGAAGCGTCGCGCAGGCTCGAAAAATCCGAGAGGTAATAAAACGGGGTGCTGTAAATGTCACGCCCTTTGGCCAAATTGCCAAGTGCGACATCGTCATGTGGCTTATAAATGCCTAATGGTTATGATCTTATAAAAGTGTAAAGCAGCATTAAGACAAAGTGTGCATTCGAAAAGTGCGACATTTCGCGACATTTGGGGACATTGTTCGCGGCTAAATGCAGAGGCTGGCGGCGAGCGTGGAGTTGGCGACTCCCCACTGCTTTTCGTTGTATTCCTTGATGAACGTTTCGTAGATCGCCCGCGGCATGAGGGAGAGGGCGGCTTCCTCAAAGTTAGCCGGGCGGCCGGCGAACTCGGGCTTCCACCCTTCGCCGATGCGTCGGCGGATGTAGCTGGCGGCGATGGGCCAGTTCTCCAGTTCCCCGTCCACCAGCGACTTGAGGGCCGCTTCGTAGCGGAAGAACGAAGCGAAGCGGGTGGCGAAGGCCCAGATGCGGTCGGAGGAGGTCCGGAAGTAGTGGGGGCCGTAGGTGTGGATGCGGATGCCGCTCTCGTGCGCGTGGTCGTGAACGTTGCCGCCGAAGTGCGACCGGCGGTCAACGATAAGCACGTCGCGGCCGGCGTCGGCCAGGGAGCGCGCGATGACGCTGCCGGTCAATCCCGCGCCGACGATGAGATAATCAACTTTCATGCAGAGCCCAAGGCCCTATAACTCCAACCATTGATCCGGCTCCGCCAGAAGGTGGTCATATTGCGGTGGCGGCTTTAACGTTCGATGGGTTTGCCGTTAACGCTATCTTCGTCGCGCCCGCCGGGGAGGTTCACACTCTCTTATAGGTGAAATTGAATTTCAAGCGGCGGCCGGGCCCATGTTCCGTCATTCGACCGCGAACCCCCGGCGAATTCCGACGGAAGTACCGATATAATGAGCGTAGGAAACTTATGAAACGCTCCTCCCCACGCCTTCGCTCGACCGACGTGCATCCGGAGATTGACCGCCTGCTCTTGAACGGCTCGGCCCAAACCGCCAATGAGGCCGAAGAGCAGTTCCTGAATGCGCACCTCAGCGATATCGCGGAGCTCGCCGTCAGTTTGACGGACGAAGAATTTGTCGCCCATGAAGCGGTGAAGCTGCTGTTCTCGCACGGGAGCAGGCCATGGGAGGATTCGCCGCCATGAACTCGGAGGAGCGACTGGCACAAATCTCCCGCGCACTTCAGGACGCCGGACTTACGTCATTGGTAATGGGCGGCCACGCTGTCCGGTATTACGGAGTTGATCGGAACACTGTGGATTTCGATTTCTTCACCTCGGCGCCGTCGACGCGTGACGTGCGGGAAAGGTTATCGCGCATCGAACTGCTTGCGAACGCCCGAGAGGGTCCGTCTTGGCGGCCCGATGATTTCACTCGCTTCGAGATCGGACGCTTACCGGACGGGCGCGAGGAGTGGCTCGAGTTCTGGTTGCACAACCACCTTCTTTCCTCCTTCGGCGATTTGCACGCCCGTAGCGAGCAAGGTTCCTACGGGGGACAGCCGGTGGCATTCATCTCCCTGCCTGACCTGCTTCGGAGCAAAGAGACGGAGAGGGAAAGCGATTGGCAGGACATCGCGTTATTAGAAGAGGTGCAGGACGCCCGGAATTTGGCGACACATGATGCAGAGACAATTCTCCGCTCGCTCCGGAGCCGGCGCGGATTTGAACGGGCGGTGACTTCAGGTCTTTTTCACGATTGGGACGCGGTGCGAAATGCCGCGGCACAGTGCGAGCATGCGGTTTCATTCGCATTCTTGCTTCCCATCGCATCTGACGCCGTGCCTACTCCGAAGCTGCGAGGCACAATGGATGAGGCTTTTTTGCCAATGTTACGGAGTGCAGAATTCGGCTCCCCCCGACACTTGGCCTTGGTCGAGGTCGTCCGCCGATCGTACAAGAGGCACGCGATGGAAGTCGATCGTCTCGACAAACAAGCGCGTCTGAAGAAGAAGTGATGACGACGACTATGTCGAGCGAGAAGATCCTCCACATCGGGTGCTTTGCCGACCCCGCGCCCGTGGGGAGCAACCGGCTTCTGGCCGCCCAGGTGCTTGCGCTGCAGCAGGCCGGAGTCGTCGGCGAGATCATGACCCTGGCCGGCGACGGCCATTGGCGGGGCCCGGTGCCCAACGGCCAGGCTTCGCGTCTGCGGGATATCCCATACCTGTCCGTGAGCCGCGGCGACTGCAACTACCACGTGTTTGATCTCCCCGCGGTCTGGAAGGACCGGGTGATGACGGCCGCGGAATGGGAGGCGGCCGTGGATTGGGGGAAAGAGGTTCTCTCGCAAATCGGTCCGTCCCTGGTCCATCAACACTACTGGCAGTCCACACGATTCATGCTCGACGCGGCCCAGCGGCTGGGGATTCCGACGGTTTGCAGCGTGTACGACTATGGCGCGGCCTGCCTCCGCACGTTACTCGTCACGGGAGAAGGCCGGCTGTGCGACGCCGTGGTCGGCGAAGACAAGTGCAGCAAGTGCATAGTCGCCGGGTATGGCGCTCTGGGGAAGGCGAACGAAGCGGTATTGCGGTGGGGGCCCGCACGGGCGCTGGTTTCGCGGTACGGGTTTGGGGCAGATCTGAAGGGGCCGCTGGCACGCCGCGGGGCGGCACGGCTGCCGGTTCGCGAGCGGGTTTCGCTGACGATTGAGCGGAGCAGGAAGGAACTGGGGCGGCTGAATGCACTGATCGTCACCAGCCCTTTTTCGCGGGAATTCTACGGCCAGTTCGGGATCCCACCCGAGCGCATTCACGTGCTGCCCTGGTTCTATACGGGCGCGCCGGCCGATCCCAGGCTCCCGGGATTCGAGGGCGGGCTGCGCCTGGCATTCGTCGGCCGCCTCGCGGCGGAGAAGGGGCTCGACGTTCTTCTCGCGGCGCTGGCGCGCGTCGAAGCGCGCGGCGCAGTGAGTCTGTCGATTGCCGGGGCGATCGACTCGCCGTACGCGAAGGAACTTCAATCGCGCTACCCGGACCATGCGGGGCAAAATCGCGTGACCTGGGCGGGTTGGATCGGCAACGATCAGGTGAGCGGGTTTTATCAGCAGAGCCACGTCGCGGTGATTCCGTCGCTCTGGTACGATAACACGCCCGCGGCCCTGGTCGAGGCGCTGGCCAGCGGGCGGCCGGCGATCTGCACGGACGTGCCGTCGATGACGCATCTGGTGAAGCACGAAATAAACGGGCTGACATTTCCGATGGGCGACGTGGGCGCTTTATCCGCGGCGATCAGTCGGCTGGCGGATTCTCCGGAACTGGTCACGCGGTTTGCCCGGCATACGCGGAACGTCCCCTCGGTGGACGAATATGCCGCGTCCATTCATCAAATCTACAAAGTGGCATTGTTATAGTATTCCCCCAAAGGTTGCAGCCGGCGAAGGTGCTCATGCGGTCGAAGATACGAGGAATCGTCAACGGAATTCTGGCTGCCGCTCACGTGCGAATGGTTAACACCGGCTGGGGCCCGCGCGGGTTTGATGCGGCGTTGCGCCGGCTCAAGGCGATGGGCGTGACGCCCGGACAGATCGTGGACGTGGGGGCTTCGGACGGCAAATGGACGCGGGAATGCATGACGATTTTTCCCGGCGCCCGCTACTTCCTGGTGGACCCGCTGCCGGAGAACGCCGGGCCGCTGGCGGCGCTGCAAGGCGAGCGGCCGGGCGTGAAGTTCTGGTCGGGCGCGCTGGGGGCGCAGGCGGGGGTGCTTCCGATGAAGGTACACGGGGACCAATCGAGCTTTCTCAATAGCGAGTACGCCTCGGGCACAGCCCAGGAGCGGGCGGTCGAAGTAAGGACACTGGATTCATTCCTCGGCTCCGACCTGCTGGCCCCCCCGGCGATGATCAAGGCCGACGTGCAGGGGTATGAATTGGAAGTGCTCAAAGGCGCGGCGCGGTGCCTGGAGACGACACAGCTTCTTTTGCTGGAGGTTTCATTCCGGCGGATTTATGCCGGCTGCCCGCTGGCGCACGAGGTCATCGGCCATATCGCGGCGCACGGCTTTCGCACTTACGATATCTGCTCCTACGTCCAGCGCCCGCGCGACGGCGAATTGGTGCAGGCGGATATGGTGTTCGTACGGGAAGGCTCCCCGGTGTTTTCGTACGAAGGGTATGCGTGAACGCAGAGCCGCCGTGCTTCAGACAACGCCGGCCCCATTCATGAACACCAGCAACATCAAATCCAACGGCCCGGCGGTTACGGCGCAGATCTATAACGGCCTGGGCAACCAGCTTTTTCAGTACGCGACGGCCCGGGCCCTTTCGCTCCGCAGCGGCGTGCCGCTGATTCTCGATAATCTTTCGGGGTTTCCCAGAGATTACTACAAGCGCAGTTACCAGCTTCACCACTTTAATATCCGTCAACAGTGCATTGATCCGTCGCAGTCGTACGCCACCTTCGCCGGCCGGATTCGCCGCCGGGCCCAGCGCCTGCTCAACCGGAATCGGCCGTTCGAAAAGAGGTCTTATATTCAGGAAATGAGCCCGGCCCTCGAGCCACGGCTGACGGGCCTGCGCGTCACGAGGCGGGTGTTCCTGGAAGGCAATTGGCAGCACGAAGACTACTTCCGCGACTTCCGCGAAGAGCTGTTGCGCGACTTTGCCATGGTGACGAAGCACGAGCCGGCGAATGTCGAACTGGCCAGGAAGATCGAGTCGGTGCAGGCGGTGTGCCTTCACGTGCGGCGGCTGCACGGGGTTCCCAATGTCGCAAACGCCGCCCCCCTCCCGACCGACAGCCGCTGCCATGTGGACCCTTCTTACTACAGCCGCGCGGTCGAAGCCCTCGCCGGGCGCGTCGAACGGCCGTATTTCTTCGTCTTCTCCGACTTTCCCGACTGGGCGCGCGAGAACGTGCGAATTCCCTTCCCCGTCGAGTTCGTCACCCACAACGGGGCGGACAAAGATTATGAAGACTTCTGGCTCATGGGCCTCTGCCGCCACTTCATCATCGCCAACAGCACGTTCAGTTGGTGGGCGGCCTGGCTGGCGAACAACCCCGATAAAATCGTAATCGCCCCGCGCGGCGCAATCGGGTTGACGATCCACAGCGTTCCGGATTCGTGGCTGCTCCTGTGACGGCATGACCAAGCGACTCGCCATCTTCGTCACCCACCCGATCCAGTATTACGCCCCGATGTGGCGGCGGCTCGCGATGACGCCCGGCCTGGAGCCGGTGCTCCATTTCTTCAGCGACCATAGCGCCCGCGGCGGGCTCGACAGTGGGTTCGGCGTGAATGTCGCGTGGGACATTCCCCTCATCGACGGATACGAGCACCGCTTCCTGGAGCGAACCGCAGACCTCTCGCGCCCGCGAACCGTCGCGCTGCCGCAGGCCCGGCAATTATTGGCCGATGGAAAGTTCGACGCCGTCATGATCCACGGTTACACCCACGCTTTCGAGCGCGACGTCGTGCGCGCGGCCCGCGCATTACGGTTGCCGGTTCTGATGCGCGGTGAATTCACCGACGTCACCCCCGACACCGGCCGCACCCGCATCAAGTCCCTGGTCCGCGACTTCTATTTGAAATGGTTCTATCGCCATGTCGATGTTTTCTGCTACATCGGCGAAGAGGCCCGGCTGCACCTGCAGCGGCGCGGCATCGACAAGGATCGGATGTTCTTTTCACCCTACTCCGTGGACACGGCGCTTTTCGAAAATCAGCGGGCGCAGTTCGATCGCCGCCGCGCGCGGGAGGAACTGGGGATCGACGACGGGCAGACCGCCGTGCTGTTCAGTGGGAAATTGATCCCCCGGAAGGAACCTTTGCTGCTCGTCAATGCCCTGGCGTTACTCCCTGACCGCCAGCGCGTCTCACTGATCGTCGTCGGCGAAGGGGAGTTGCGCCAACAAGTGGAGTCCGAGGCCCGCGCCCTGCTGGGGACGCGGCTGACAATGGCCGGATTTGTGAACCAGAGCCGAATCGGAAAGTACTTTATGGCTGCCGATGTCTTTGTCCTTCCGTCAAGATTTGAAACCTGGGGCCTGGTGGTGAACGAGGCGATGCAGTTCGGACTGCCCGTCATTGCCAGTTCGATGGTCGGGTGTCACAAGGACCTGATCGTATCGGGCAAGACCGGTTTCACGTTCCCGATGGGCGACAGCGAAGCGCTGTCGGCGCGCATCGGCCAACTGGCGGGCGATCGAGATTTATCGCAGAGAATGGGCCGGGACGCACGTTCGCAGGTCGCGCGATACAGCGACGAAGCGAGTGCGGCCGGCATCGTGGCGGCGCTGCGTTGCTCTCGATCCCAATAGCCGTGGAGAGCCGCGGCGCCTGAAATAGGCGGCGTTGAAACGTGTGACGCAGGACGATAGCCTCAAGGGAGACTTAGACCCGGTGGGCGGCGACTGCCGCGCATTCCAGCGTAAACGAGAGACTCAAGCTGAGTCGAGGACACCAATGAACCCACGAGCACGCCGGGTTGCCGTCTCCACGGTGCTTTTACCGTTCCGGCTGCTCCCGCGGCCATGGCAGATTCGGCTCGGCAATGCCATCCACAACGGGGCGACCGGCGACAATAATGGGGATTTTGAAACCAACGGCGAGCTCTACGTCATGGCCCGCGCCGCCGCCCGGCTGAGCGGAAGGCAATCGGTCGTCTTTGACGTCGGCGCCAACGTCGGGGATTGGACGGTCGAAGCGCTGCGGCGGTTCTCGAACTTCACCACGCTCTATGCGTTCGAGCCGTTTCCCAAGACTTACCTCCGCCTCAAGGAAAACATCGCCCGCGCCGGGGGAGAGAAGGTCGTTGCCGTGCCGGCGGGCCTCGGGGACGCGGAAAAGACGCTGAAGATCTTCAGCTCCGGGTCGGACGAGGAGGCGTCCAAGACCAACTCGCTGTATCGCCGCGAAGGAGTCGGCGGGACGTTTCACGCGCAGGATGATGTGCAGATTCGCACCGGCGATCAATTCTGCAAGGATTCGAACATTGCAGAGGTGGATTTCATCAAACTCGACGTCGAGGGACATGAGATGGCGGCCCTGCGCGGCTTTATGGGGATGCTGTCGCGCAAGCAGATTGGCTGCGTCCAGTTCGAATATGGCGGCACATGGGTCGATGCGCGGTCTTTTCTGATCGATATGTTTCAACTGGTCCGGCCGCTCGGCTACGCGGTGGCCAAGGTCCACCCGCGTGGGATTGAGCTGCTGGGTGAGTATCGCCAGTCCCTCGATAACTTCGCCTACGCTAACTTCCTGCTGCTGCGCGAGGACTGGGTCGGGGCCTTCGATCAGATTCGGTGATAAGATAACAACCTGTGGAATGAACGCGATTTATGCCAGAAGTTACGCCCTCTGATTCGAGCCCCGTTCCAAACCGAAAACCGTTAAAGCGGGGTCGTTTTCGCAGGTGGGCGGTTCGCATTTTGGCGGCCGTTTTCTTGCTTGCCGCGGCTGGCGAATTGTTCTGCCGATTCTATCTGGGCATGGGTGATCCCCCGCTGATGATGGCGGACCCTCAGATGGAATACCTGTTTAAGCCCTCGCGCACCTACCACCGCTTCGGGCACCGGATTTCGTACAACGCCTATTCGATGCGGTGCGACGACTTTCCGCTTCACAAGGCCCGTCCGGACGAATTGCGCGTCATGGTAATCGGCGATAGCGTTGTAAACGGCGGGGCGCGCGTGGATCAAACTGATCTGGTGACGTCGCTGCTCCAAAAGCAGCTCGCGCAGGATCTGAATCGTCCGGTGGTGGTCGGCAACATCTCGGCGGGGAGTTGGGGGCCGCCCAATGAATTGGCGTACATCAAGAAGTTCGGCCTGCTTGATGCCGACGTGGTGGTCCTCGTCTTGAACAGCGACGACTATCACGATCTTCCGACCTTCGTACCCGTGGTGGGTGTGAACCCGAATTTCCCCGATCGTCCCCCAATTTCCGCGTTGCAGGAGGCGGTCACGCGCGGCGTGCACGACTATCTGCCGTCGCTCTATCCCGCAAGTCCTTCGGACGCACCCGAGCCCCCGGCCACACCCGAGGTTGTCGCCCAATGTCTGGACGCCGAGCGGGAGATTTTTCGAGTCGCGAGGGCGGGGGGCGCCGCCGTGATTCTGATGCAGTACCAGGCCGCCGACGAGATGGGCGATGCGAAGGAGCCGGGCTACGCCGAGATTAAAGCCGTGGGTCAGGAATGCGGTGTCCCGATCATCGAGACTGGTCCGGCGTTCGCCGCCGCGCAGGCTTCGGGCACGAAAGTGTTTCGCGATCCGATCCACCCCAACGCCGCGGGTCATAAAATCATGGCGGATCTGCTGCTCAAACCCATCGAGGACGCCGTGCGATCCCGTCGGACCGCCGCCTCGACACCGGCCACCATTCCCGCTGGCGGGCTCCGATAAATGGGAAGGTGGTTATCGGACCACCCGTCCGCCACCTTCCGGTTGCCTTCGAAAGGGTGCGGGGTAAACTCACTGGGGGCGGGAATTGTCGCGCCGCGGCACTGTGGCGATCTCAGTATGCGAATTATCTACGTCGGAGACATGGACCCGGGAGGCACCTGCCTGCAGCGGCTGAAGGCGTTGCAGGATTTGGGCCATGAGGTTCAGGCCCTGGATTATCGCGTGCTGGCCGGCCGCAATACGGTTCGGGGGTTGATCTGCCGTGTTGGCTACAAGTTGCGGCGGCCGGTGGATTTTGCTCGCGTCAACCGTCAGATTATCCAATGCTGCCGCACCAGTGAGGCGGACATACTGTGGATCGATAAAGGCCTGGTCGTCTGGCCGCAAACCCTGGCGGCGGTTCGACGGATGCGGCCCGGCATGGTCATCGCCGGGTACAGCCCCGACGACATGGGCAGCCGGCACAATCAATCCGACTACTTTGTGCGGGGTTTGCCCCTGCACGACATTTACTTTACGACGAAGTCTTACGGCGTCGCGGAATTGCGGCAACTGGGTGTGCCGCGGGTGGAATTCAGCGCCAACGCGTACGACCGCAACACTCACCGTCCAATCTCGCTGAATGCCCAAGACTTGCAGAAATATGGGGCCGAAGTCGGATTCGTGGGGACCTACGAGCGGTTCCGGGCCCAAAGCATGATCCACCTGGCAGGCAATGGGATTCCGGTGCGGATTTTCGGCGACTGGTGGCCTCCACTCCCCGATGCTCCCAAGATGCTGAATCTTGTGGGCAGCGCGATTTATGCCGATGAATACGCGAAGGCGATCTGCGGGGCAAAGATCAACCTGTGCTTCCTCCGGAAGCTCAACCGCGACCTTCAGACCCAACGATCGGTGGAAATCCCCGCGTGTGGGGCGTTTATGCTGGCGGAGCGGACCGACGAGCACCGCGGATTGTTCGAAGAAGGCAAGGAAGCCGAGTTCTTCTCCAGTGACCAGGAGCTGCTCGAAAAGGTCCGATATTATCTGGACCACGCGAAGGAGCGAGAGCGCATAGCCGCCGCAGGCCGGGAACGATGCATCCAAAGCGGGTACAGCTACCATGACCGGCTCCGCCAGGCCCTAGCCCAGATATTCGAGGCCGGGGGCGCAAAGCAAAACCCGCCGGTACCGTCCGGCGTATGAGTCTAGCGTCGGGCTCCCCCACTGGGTGGCGGGGTCCAAACCTCACGACGGCGAAGTTTTGCACCTTGTCCGCAACCTAGATTCAACCCGGCGACCCAATGTCCAACTATCTGCCTGACGCGGCATTCCTGGGGTACGACACGACCAATGAGGGCGCTGCGATCGGGCACGAACCCGATCGCGCCGGGCGGCGGTATTACCTCATCTTTATCGGCGCCTTCATCTGGGGCCTGTTGACCGCCTTTAGCTTGTTGATCGGAGGCGAAGGCGCTGTGGGCGGCGTCGCCAGCATCGTCGATGGCGTGGCAATGACGGTGGCATTGATCCTGGTGCTTGCGGCCGGCGGCACATTTGCTTCCGTCCTGAACAACGCCGCGGTGTGGTTATTCCTGGTTCATTGCGCCGTGGGCGCGACGTCATCGTTTGTGATGTCCCCGTCCATTTACTATCCGCTCAAGATGCTGCTGCTCCTGCCGGCGCTGGGCACCCTGGTTGCAGTCGCCGGCCTCGGATGGCGGGCGGTCAACTCATTACGCGCGGGATTGACTCTGTCGGGTGTCATCTTTGCGATTTATCACTTTTCCCAAATCAACTTCAGCACCCTGACGGACCCGCACTACCGGCTCTACCTGTTTTTGAACTCCAACGGTGTTGCATATATTTGCATGATCACCGGGCTGAGCCTGCTGGAGTTCGCCATCCAGAGGCTCAAATCGCGCAGGGGTTTCCTGGGCACGGTCACGCTCCTGGCCTGCCTCTTGATATGCGCGGTCGTGTGTTTTTCGACCAAGTCCAGGACGGCCGCATTGGCATTCGTGGTGGGGGTGGTTTTCACCGTGATGCTGGCGACCGAGCTACGGCGTTTCATTCTGTGGGCGGTTGCGGCGGTGGTCTTCGCGTTGATCGCGGGCGCTGTTTTGGCGCCGGATCTGGGCGGGAACATTTCGGACGCCTACCAGCTTCGCGACGCGCACCGGAGCATCGACACCGGCACCGGGCGCTTCGACATCTGGCAACGCGCGATCACCGTGGGCTTTCTGCCCCATTTCATGATCGGCATGGGACCGGGCGCGGAATATGCCCGCGACCCGTCTATGCAAGAAATCGGCAACGTTCACAACGCAATGCTGGCTATGCTGGTGAACACTGGAATCCTGGGGACGCTCCCAATCCTCATCCTACTGTACATCTGCTTCCGGCGATCCATCGCCACCTTCCGCGATCCGAGGTTCCAGTTTGCAATCATCATTCTCTTCTCCGGCTTCCTCGAGTCCAACGCCGAAGCACTGCTGTTCAGCATCGGAAACCCCGCCGGCCTGCTGTTCATTCTCTCCGTGGCGATCCTCACGTCCCGCAATCTGACGCCGGACGCCGCCGGGCAGGAATCGGGCTTCACCGATCGCCCGCCGTTCGACCCGGCGTACATGGGGATGTAGCGCGTCGCGTGCCCGGCCAAATGCCCCGTCTTTGAGGGTCCCTCACCCGGCACGGTTTGTTGCAGAGTCAATCACCCACCCGGCCCCGGAGAACTTCGCAGCAGGCGGCCAGCACCGCGTCCGCGTCGATGCGCATCGTGCATTCCATGCCGCGCTCGATGCATTCCTTCAGGTAGCACCCCTCGCACTCTATGGGCGTGCGGAACACGCGGTGCCCCCGGCCGTAGGGATACCAAAGGCCCGGCGGCTCGCGCGAGGAGGTGGTCGCCACGCACGGCGCGCCGGCGACAGCCGCCATGTGCATCGTCCCCGTGTTGTTCCCGAGAAACAGTCGGCATCTTTTCAGCGCCGCCACCGATGCCCGCAGCCCGAGCACCCCCGAAGCGTTAAACCCGCGGCCCCATTCCGCGATTAGCCGGTCGCCCACTTCCCTGTCTTCCGGCCCGCCGAACACGACCGGCCAAACGTCGAACCGCTCGATGAGCCCGGCAACTACTTTCTGATATCGCTCGGCGGGCCAGACGTTCACGCGCGTCTTCGCCCCCGGACCGACGCCCACCCAGACCTTCCCCCCGTCGGCCGGCAGGACGGCCAGCCACTTTCGAACTTCGCTTTCCTCCCGCTCTCCCAGGGACAAGTCTAGCTTCCCCTCCCCCGGCGCAGGAATCCTGATCCCGTCAGGCGCGAGGCGCGATAGGAGAAGGTCCCCCTCGCGCAGGGTTTGTGGCAGCGGCACGCCGGGCGTTTTCGTCGGATATTGCGGGAAATGGCCCATCCCGGCCATCCGCCGGATGCCCGCGGCACCGAAAAAACGACGGTCGCGTTTCACCTGGTACGGACCGCGCTGCGTGGGCGCGAGATAAACGAGCAGGTCATAGCGCCTTCGGCGAAGTTCGAGCACGAGCGAAGCCAGCTTCAACAGCCTCGCCATTTTTCCGCCCCCGACGGGATAGGTGATGAAGTCATCGATCGCGCCGCACCCGGCCAGAACGTCTGGCGCCAGGACGTAGGACTTGCCGACGTGTTTGTCGCACAGCAGCGTGATTCGCGCCGCCGGGAACCGCTCGCGTACCGCCCACATCGCCGGCAACGTCATGAGCGTGTCGCCCAGGCTCCCGATCCGGAATATCAGCACGGAGTTCACGCCCGACTCCGTCGCGCGATCGGGCGTTGTGGAGACTCCAACGGATGCAGTGGTCCCAGTCGCCATCGCGGGGCATCGTAGCATTCCCGCATGAGTAAATCGCCCCGGCCGCAAAAGGCATCGCGTGGCCGGCTGCGGGCCGACAAACCATTGCCCGGACCGCTGATCGCGGCCCTGTTCTCACCGTAAGCGCGCGTTCTCACGGGCTGGTGAACCACCGCATTTTTCGATAAGCTTGGTTGATTACCCCCATGATTAGCAAGGCGATCAACTCTCTGCGGAGGCTTCTGACTCGCGAGACCTCTTCGGGCCGTTTCGTGCCCGAGATCGACGGGCTGCGGTTCTTCGCCATCGCGCTGGTGATGGTGTTCCACGTCGAAGCCTTTGTTCTTGTTAAGAGCGCCATTACATTCAGCGCGCCGCCGGAACGGTCCTGGGTCCACGCCGTCGTGTCGCAGGGATTCATCGGCGTGCGGCTGTTCTTCGCGATCAGCGGCTTCATTCTCGCCGTCCCGTTCGCCCGCCGGTACCTCGAGGCGGCGCAGCCGGTCTCGCTCCGCGCGTACTTCCTCCGGCGGGTCACGCGGATCGAGCCGCCCTACGTGATCGCGACGACGGTATCGCTGTTCAGTTTCGCTTTGGTCAAGCACATCCCCGTGCGCGAGCTCCTCCCGCACTGGGCCGCGTCGATCTTTTACGTCCATCATCTGCTTTACAACGCGGAACCGTTGCTCGGGGTCGGATGGTCGCTGGAGATCGAGGTGCAGTTTTACCTCCTGGCCCCCCTGTTGACTCGGGTGTTCTCGATTCACTCCCGCCCCGCACGGCTGGCGACGCTCGCGGGCGGGGCGGTTTTCTTCGCCGCCCTCCAGCGTGTCCTGCCGCCGGGCGCCCACTTCAACCTTGTGGGCCAACTGCATTTCTTCCTGGTGGGATTCATCTTGGCAGACTTCTACATCGTAAACGGAAGCCGTCCAGCGCGCCGGCCCGCGCTGTGGGATTGGGCTGCGCTCGCCGCCTGGCCGGCGCTCCTGTGGGGGGCGGCGTTGCCCGCCCGCTGGATGCATCTGGCGACGTCCCCGGCGATCCTCGTCATTTGCCTCGCGGCGTTCCGCGGGAGACTCTGGCGGCGGATCGTCTGCCACCGATGGCTCGTCATCATCGGCGGCATGTGCTACACGATCTACCTCTACCATTCCTATCCCAAGAGCCTCCTGGGCCGCCGGACGATCCATCTGGCCTTGACCACGAATTTCAACGTCAACCTGCTTCTCCAATACGCCCTTCTGATCCCGACGATTCTCCTGCTCAGCGCCGTCCTGTTCGTCCTCTTCGAGAAGCCGTTCATGCGCCGCGACTGGTTCTGGATGCTCATGAGAAAACTCGGCGTGCAGGCACGCCCCGCCGTCGCAGGCGTTGAATCCCGGGCCGCGCTGGCGGCCGACACAACCCCGGAAACCGTGTGAAGGATATGTTCTATCGCTCCCTCTATTGGCTCTTTGTACTTATCGGCCGGCCGTTCGGCGGCATCCGGCCGCGCCGGATCACGCACTGGCTTCAGGACCGCGGCTTTGGCGCCGTCAAACCGGCGACCTCCGATTTCCGCTGGTATCGCGATGACGACGGCCACGAATGGCTCCTTCACCCGCACTTCCACATAGACCACATATCATCGCGTTCGGCGAATTCGAGCCGGCACTGGCCCAGCGCATTGACCGCAACGTCCGCCCCGGGATGGTTTGCCTCGACGCCGGCGCTAATACGGGGCTGATCAGCCTGCGGCTCGGCCGCCGGGTCGGGCAGACCGGCGCCGTGCACAGTTTCGAACCCGTCCCCTACGTCTTCGATCGCCTCACCCAACACGTCCAGCGCAAGGGCCTGCAGGAAGTCGTCCGCACCCACCGGGTGGCCCTGTCGAACCGAACCGGAAGCGAGCAGATGGGGGTCACCGACCCGCAGGAAGAGAACCAGGGCATGGGGTCTCTGGTCCGGCTGACCGATCTGAGCCAGCGGATTTCGGTCGGGACGATGACGCTCGACGATTTCGCCCAGCGCGCCCATTTCGACCGCCTGGATTTCGTGAAGCTCGACATCCAGGGCGCCGAGACATTTTTCCTCGCCGGCGGCGAACGGACGCTCCGGCGGTTCAAGCCGCTTATGGTCGTCGAACTCTCGCCCGAAGACCTGGCGGGCGCAGGCAAGGCCAGCAAAGATCTCATGGCACAGATCGAAGCGCTCGGGTACGAAGTCTACGAGCTCGGGCCCAAAGGCGAGGCGGGGCGTCGCTTGCGCGCGGACAACATCCCCGCGGATTTCTCGGATCAGGGCGTGCTCTGCCATGCCGCCGCAACTCACCGACCCGGCGCCATAAACAACGTGCTTCGGCGATAACCGACGGGCATCGTCGAGGCAGGTCATATCGGACCTTGACCGGGCCATGGGAAATCGGGTGAAGATTTTCCACCACCCCGGCGGATATTGAACTGTGCCGGGGCCGGCGAGGCCCGCGAAAGACCGTACGCGTAACGGAGCGGATCGATGAGCCGATCGACGTCACTGTTCTCCCGA
>JAQGHH010000617.1 GCA_028288945.1 Phycisphaerales bacterium | reverse complement strand
GGGGAGCGTCTCCATGATCGTGTCGTTGTCGGGGAGGTGGATCGTCGGCGTGTAGCGCCACGCGATCGTCTTCGCCCCGGCGAATTTTTCGCGGCCGAAGTTGATGTCACTGAAGATGACCGATTTCGAAAGGTCGGCGGCGAGGACGAACTTGGGGATCTTTGTGCCGGGGATCGGCCGGCCGAGGCGCAGGCGAACGGGGTCCTGTGGGGACGCCTGGGCGGCGGTCTTTCCGGCGACGGTGAGCGTGACCGTTTGCACCTTCTTGTCACCTTTGGCCACGTGCGGATAGGCGTAGGGGAGCGGGGCGTAGGCCTTCCATGAGCTGTCGCCCCAGTTGCGCTGGTCTTCCATGTCGAAGGTCGCGCCTTCGACGGAGCAGGAGACGTTCAGGCCGTCAGCGGTGGCGTAGCGCAAACCGTGGAATTTCTCGGCGACCAATTTGGGGGAGACCATCGGCGGGAAGACGCCCTTGGGCGTAGTGCCGTCCGTCTCGAAGAACTGGCCGGCGAGGGAGGCGTTTCCATAGAGCACGCAGAGACCGATGCGGTTGGAATCGAAGTCGGCGTTCGGTGCGCCTTCGGCGCGGTAGGTGATTTTGCCGTCGCGGTCGCCGGTGATGACACCGGCCCATTGATAATCCACCGCGTTCATTTTGCACGTGGCCGCGAGGCGGATCGTGAAATGGTCGTCGGCTTTTTCCACCTCCATTTGCGTGAAGCGCGGCATGGCCGTGGCCCAATTGCCGTCGCGGACGGCGAAGTAAATCCGGCGGATGATCTCCTTGTCGCCGACGCGGAGATAGCGGAGTTCGCCGTCGGCGAACTTCAGGCGGACGGGGCCGGCGTGGAGGTATTCCGCGGGGCGCTGCGCGTTGTCGAGGGTGGTTTCGTGGCTCATAAGAATTTCGAGGGCCGAGGCCGGCCGTTCGCCCAAGGCGGGGCGGCAGACCGGCATTGCCGCCAGGGCCAGCAGCCAGCGGAGGGCCGCGCGGGTCGTCATGCCGGAACGGGTCGGTCGGTGGGACATGCGTTGATTCTCTCTTAATGCCGGCTGGGACCGGCGGGCCGATGGTGCCGGCACACTACCTCAAGCGCGGCGTGGAAGCCAGATTTGCCGTTGAGAGCGTGCCCTGCTTTCCGCGGTGCACGCCGGTGGGGCGAAGTTGCGTCGCCACAAGAAACCCGGCGCGGCAACATGCGCCCAGGACCGGCCAATCTGGCTCGTCCTGCCATGAGCGGTCACGACACCGGCGGCGCAGATTCATGCAATGCAGTCGGGCACGGCGGCGCGGGGTAGCGAGGTAAGCCGCGCAACCGTTTGCCGTACGGAGGGCAACGAGACGCGTAAATGGCGGCAGATTCCTTTGCGCGCATTGGCCCGCGCCGGAACGCGCGTTGCAATGTCGGTGTTCGGTGGAGCGAATGTCGGTGTTGGCGCGGCGTGCGCCGCGCATCACATGAGTCTGACAGGTTCATTTTCCCCGAGCCCCGCGGCTGGGCGAGAACATTGGCGAGGTGTCATTATGGTAAGCCCACAGAATCCAACGAACCCCGAAGCGACGATCGCCGGAAGGAGCGACCGCGGCTTCGTGACCGAACGCGTCGTCGGGCAACCGTTGCCCGGCGTTGAGACCGGCTACGCGGCGGTTTCGCCCCCGGCGCATTATTACTTCTGGGGGTCGGTCCTTGCCGGGACTGTTACTGCGATGGCCATCGGCTTCCTGTCGCTGGCGCTGATGTTCGGCTGCCGTGTCGGCACCTATCAGAACGGTGCGATCTCCTTCGGTTTGGGAGCCGGGATCTGGATCGTGGTGACGTCCGCGCTCGCCTACTACGTCGGCGGAATGGTCGCCAGCAGCTTCTCCGACCCCGCACGGATGGGGTGGCTGCGTGGGCTGACGGTCTGGGGTTTGAGCGTGCCGCTGTTTTTCCTGATGACGGCAATCATCGCCGGGGGGTTCGGCCTGGCCTACGGCTCAACCACCAGTCGCACGGCCGAGCAGGTGGTGACCAACACGCAAGTCGCGACTCTGCAGCATGGCGACCTGTTCGTGAACTTCGGCGGCGCATGGACGGTCTTCTTCGCGCTGGCCGTCGGCCTGTTCTGCGCCCTCGTCGGCGGCAGCACGGGCTCGCGGAACGTCGACCGCATGATGACCAACCTCCCCGGCACCGGCACAAGCGGCGCGTCCCCAACGCGCTGATCTTTTGGACCAGGGGAGAAGGTTTTGGCCATCGCCCTCTCGCGGACTAACCCCCGCGGGAAAGGCGATGGCCTGTTTTATGCGCCTGGGGCACTCGAAAGAGACCGCGAAGTCGCGACGGGAATAAGAACTGTCGCCACGGATGAACACGGATGGGGAGAACAATTCCCTGGTGACATGGGCGTCCGCCCATGCTGAATGTGTTGCCGGGCGTGGGCGGGGGTTGTATTGTCCGTGAGGCAGTTGTGTTCCAGATTGCAGATGCTGGCTTTTCCGGAAGGATTTCGGCCGATGAAGATTCACGAATACCAGGCCCGGCAGATTCTCAGTGAGGCGGGCGT
>JAQGHH010000443.1 GCA_028288945.1 Phycisphaerales bacterium | reverse complement strand
CCCGCGCTGGTCTGGAAGTACGTGACCGACGACCTCATCCTCCGCGGCCACTCCCGCCCCACGCCGGTGCTGGTTACGCTCTTTTCATTCAACGGCCGCCTGGCCAGCCCGGTCCACCTGCTTTTCTCGGCGCTGGTCTGGCTCTTCTTCATCTACGAGACCGGCGAAATCCTCGGCACGCTCAGCACCAACGTGATGAACCGCGTTGCGCAGAAGTTCATCTTCGGCTTCCGCAACCTCGTCTATCACAAACTCCAATCCCAAAGCCTGGGATATCTGCAGCGCCAACGGCAGGGCGATCTGATCAGCCGGGCGATGGGCGATGTGGACGAGCTGCAATCGTTTATAGTCAACGGCATCGACCAGATCATCGGCGAAGGCCTCGTCTGGGCCGCAACGGTGGTGCTGCTCATGCTGATGGACTGGCGCGTGGCGTCGGTCTCGCTGGCGCCGCTGCTGGTGGTGTACGTTCTGCTCCGGTACTTCAACGCACGGATCAAGACCATCTATACCGCCGCCCGCGAGCGGCTGGGGGACGTGACGACGCGGCTGCAGGAGAATTTGTCAGGTGTGGTGGTCATCAAGATTTTCGGCCGCGAGAAACAGGAGGCCCGCCGCTTCCATGACGCCACGGAGGGGTACTACCAGCAGCAGGTGAAGGCGATCAACGCCCGCAGTCTTTTCTTCGGCTTCAGCCGGAGCGTTGGTTTTTTCAGCAACATTTTCATGATCGGCCTCGGCGGATTTCTCATCCTTACGGGCGGCCCGCAATCGACTTTCACCGTCGGCAAGCTGCTCGCATTCCGCGCTTACTGGTGGCGTCTCTACGGGCCCGTGCAGACGCTCGCACGCGTAAATGACATGGTCCAGCGAGCCGGGGCGGCGGGGAGGCGCGTCTTCGAAATTCTCGACGCCCCTGACGAAATGCCCGACGCGCCGGACGCGCGGCCCCTCCCGCAAGCCCGCGGCGAAATGGAGCTTTCGCACGTCACCTTCCGCTACCCGGGCGACTCCGCCGGGGCGCAGTCGCCGATCGTTCTTCAGGATATCAACGTGCATATCGTGCCGGGCCAAACCGTCGCCCTCTGCGGCCCGAGTGGCTCGGGCAAGAGCACCGTGCTGAACCTGTTGCTCCGCTTCTACGACCCCGCGTCCGGACGGGTCACGCTCGACGGCCAGGACCTGCGATCGATCCAGCGCGACAGCTTCCGCAGGCATTTCGCGCTTGTGCAGCAGGAGACGTTTCTCTTCAACGACAGCATCCTCGATAACATCCGTTACGGGCATCCGGAGGCCACGATGGAGCAGGTGGTTGCCGCGGCCAAAGCCGCCAACATACACGGCTTCATCAGCAAGCTCGCCGCCGGCTACGACACCAAAGTCGGCGAGCGCGGCGTCCGCCTGAGCGGCGGCCAAAAGCAGCGCCTGAGCATCGCCCGCGCCTTCCTCGCCAATCCCACGCTCCTCCTGCTCGACGAACCCACCAGCAGTGTGGAACCCGACAGTGAGGCGACGATCATTGCCGCGTTGGATCGACTGATGGCCGGCCGCACGACGGTACTCACCAGTCACCGCCCGAGCCTGATCAACCAGGCCGACATGGTTTATGTGATCCAGGACGGGCGGGTGACGGAGCAAGGCCCGCCGGAAGAATTGGCAAGAGGATCCGGCTGGTTCGCCCGCTTCATGCGCTCGGCGGAAGAGGCCATGCCCGAAATGGCGGAATAAATGTGGTCCACGAAGGGCACGAAAGAGGACACGAATGAACACGAAGGCATAAGTCCGAAAACCGAAAACCGAAATCCGAATCAAGTCCGAATGCCGAACGTAGGGTGGACGTACTCGCCCACCGTTTGGTCGCCTACCAAATATCGACGGACGACGGTGGGCGAGTACGCCCACCCTACATCTATCTTCCGTATTTCTCCGTGTTCATTCGTGTCCTCTTTCGTGCCCTTCGTGGATCTCTTAAGGGATGAATGACGGTGACGTTCAAGACGATTTACGGGGTCGATTTCAGCGGCGCGAAACTGGCCGGGGAGAACATGTGGATCGCCGAGACGCGCATGCGGCGCCTTGGCCGCGGATGGCGGCTAGAGCTGCTGGAACTCGATAGCGTCGCGGCGTTGTGCGGCACCGCCGAGCGCGCGGCGGCGATGGTATATCTTGTGAAGCGAATTGCCTCGTCGGAAGATGCGCTGTGGGCGATGGATTTTCCGTTCGGACTGCCGATTGAGGTGATGGAGCATCGAGCGCCTTGGCGTCGGCAGTTCGACTTCCTCCAGGGCTTTGGAGAGGACGCATATGCGGCCGGCCTTGAATGTCTTCGCCGGGCCAAGGCGCTGGGCGGCCCGAACCACATCCGGCGATGCACCGACCACGAAGCGAAGGCGCCTTTCGACTGCTACCACTACCGGATCATCTATCAAACCTTTCACGGCATGCGCGACGTCCTGGGCAAACTCGACGGCACGAAGGGCACTGCCATCCTCCCGTTCCAATACCGTCGCCTTCCGTCCGCCACGCGCGTCCTGGTCGAAGCGTGTCCGGGTTCCACGCTCAAGCGCCTGAACTTGCCGCACCAAACCTACAAGCAGGCCGCGGGCGGGCCACTCACGCCAAAGCGGAGGCGCACGCGAAACGCGATCATCAAGGGACTGACCGAGCACATTGCCGTTCCCGCGGCGCTAATCCGCCGAATCATGCGGAACCCCGGCGGTGACGCACTCGACGCCGTCATCGCGGCGGTGGAGGGCTTCCATGCATGGACTGCGGCAGACCACCAATCAATCGCGCGGCACGCACGTTATCGCCGTGAAGGAAGGCTCTTTGTCTGAACCATGCCAATCGAAAGCCGTAACGGTTGTCTTGGTCGGCGGAAGGTGGCGGGCCGAACCGCCCGCCCGCTGGGAACGCGAATCTTTCAATCCGATCAATGGAGAGAGCCGCGGCAGGAACCGGGCCACGAGCCGGGCGGCGAGCAAGGGCAGGAGCAGCCCGCCCAGGAAAGTGAGCAGCACGCACACCCAGTAATTGACGTGCATCGACTTGTATAGCACGACGATCACGAACTGCTGCGGGAACCAGGCGAGCAGATAAATCGGGTAGGTCTTGCCTTCCAGTGGATGAAGGAATCGCCAGCCCCGGCTGATGTAGACGGTCATCAAGTAGTACGCCGCGTAGATTCCCGGGAGGCTCGCCATCCAACGAATGTGCGGCATATCGCGGGCGGCGGTGTACCAGAGGATGACTGCGGCGATCCCGATGATCGCGACGATCGGCATCGGATTCACCGACCACCTTGCACGATACCGCCACGCCAGCGCGCCGACCCAGAAGTAAAAAAGAAAGGACCCGGCGACGTCGAACCCAAAAATGCCCGGCAGCAGGTCGGCGGCCTGCCAGCGCAGTGCCAGCAGCGCCGCGGTCAGCACGGCGATGAGGACCTTCCCCCGCGTCAGCACGATCCGCCGGATTGCCGGCGCGGTGAGTGAGATCACGAACAGCGCCGCGACGAACCAAAAGAAGGCGATCGGATTGCGTGCGGGATAGACGAGCGAAAGCACATAGTCCTTGGCAGAAAAGTGGACGGCCCTGAGCGCCCGACCGCCAAGATACGCCTTGATGGGGAAAGCCATGGAGCTGATCGCAAAATAAGGCAGCAGCAGCCTGCCCACCTTTTTTCGGACGAATTCGCGATAAATCAGTTTCTTGTTGCTCGGATTCGTGTGCATGAAAAGATAGCCGGACGCGAAAAAGAACAGCGGCATCCGCAGGACGCCGATCACGCCATTCACATAATTCCATGCGGCAATGACAACGCGCGGACCTTCATCGGGCCGGGGCTGGCCCGAGGAGTGGAGCAGGATCACCAGGACTGCCAACAGACTGTAAAGATGGAGAAAATATTGAAGCGGGGGCGTTTTGTCGGAAGCTGTCACCTTTCCCAGCGCGCCATTAGCGAGGCGCGGGGGCCGGCCCTGCGAGTTAACGGCCGTGCCGGCCGTTGGCGCACTCGCAGCCGGAGATAGAGCGGTGTCCTCAATTGTCAGTATTGGCATAGCCCGAAAATTCCTGCCCCCCGATTAACGGGAATATGCATCGGTTATTGTGAAGAATCTCGTTGGAACCGATGTTTTTGCGGGGACTGGCTTGGAAAGATCATGCGGCGGGGCAGTGGTACGGATTATGACGGGTGCGCTGCGCGACGCCATGGCCGCGGAGCGTCGCGGGCGTCGCTTCCCCTTCATTTCAATTGCAATGCCTTCGATATGAAAGGTGTCCGGTCATGCTGCATCCCTATCGACGGACGCCGGCCTTATCGGACGGCAAGAGGTGGCGAGAATGCGAAAAGCGGCCAAGTCGGATTCCGCACAGCTCAAGCTCTCTGGGCTGTTCCAGCACCGCCACAAAAGTCTGCTGCCTGTCAAGTCGCGGCATGAGCTGCGTTAGAGCGAGCGAGTAGTTTCGAGCCAGGTTCGGGCGATGAGCATGTGGCCCGAAGAGGTGGGGTGTACGCCGTCGGTCGTCCAATCCAGGTCGGGGCGGAACTTTTCGGCCGCGGCGAATGCGCTGTGGAGAGGGACGACTGCTTCCGTGCGGGCATGCTTCGCCAGTTCGTGAACCACCTCAACATAATGCGACAGCTCTTCATTCCCTTTCGGGTGGGCGGGGGGCGAAATGACGGTTGGCTCGCAGAGGATAATTCTGCACGCGGGGAGCAGGTCGGCGGTGGTTTCAAGCAGATGGGCATAGACCTGCCGGTAGGGTCCGATGGGCACGCCGCCGCAGCCGGCGTTTTCCAGCCGGTGCCAGACGTCGTTGATCCCGACCATGACCGAGAGGATGTCCGGCCGCTGGGCAATGACATCCCGTGACCAGCGGCTGGCAAGGTCAACGATCGTGTCGCCGCTGACGCCCGCGTTGAGCACGTGCGGCGCGACTGTCGGCTCGCAGGCGCGCAGGTAATCGCGGATCAATCGGACATAACCGAAACCGACGCCGTCGGGGTCGTCGCGCCGGCCGGCATCGGTGATGCTGTCGCCGACGAACAACAGGCGCGTGCGCGAGTCAAACGCGAGGGGCATGTCGGATTCTTACCGAATTTTCGGCCGGGCGGGAACGGAAGGAAATGGGGAATTGCGAATGCCGATTGTGCGATGGCAGAGAGCGGGAACGAATCTTAGCTCGCAAGCACGTCGCGTATGCCCGCTACGGATTTTTCTGGCTGGCCACCCGGATGGCCTCGGCGAGATCTACCGTGCCTTCATAGAGGCTGCGGCCGACGATAACGCCCCAGGCGGGGATACGCGTAAGCTCGCGGATGTGGTCGATGCTGCCGACGCCGCCGCTGGCGATGACGGGGACTTTTCCGGCCTCCGCGAGAAGGCGGGTGTGATGGATGTTGGGCCCCTGGAGCATGCCGTCTTTGGCGACGTCCGTGTAGAGCAGTGCGGCGACGGGCCAGTCGCAGACCTCGACGGCCACATCCGTCGCCCGTCGGGCGGACGTCTGCGTCCAGCCGCGGGTGGCGATCATCCCCTCCTTGGCGTCCACCGCCAGCACCAGCTTATTCGCCAGACCCGGCTCATGAACGAGGTGCTTGAACCACTCCCAGTCTTCCAACGCCTTGGTGCCTACGACCACCCGAACCGCGCCCGCGTCGAGCAACTTTTGAACGTCTTGCGTTGATCGGATGCCGCCGCCCACTTCGACTTGAAGCCCGGTTGCGCCGATGATTCGGGAGATCAGTTCCGTCTGCACCGGCCGACCTTCCTTAGCGCCGTCGAGGTCGACCACGTGCATCCATTTCGCCCCCGCGGCCGCGAAGGACCGGGCGGTTTCGATCGGATCGACGTCGTAGTTCACCTGCCTGC
>JAQGHH010000581.1 GCA_028288945.1 Phycisphaerales bacterium | reverse complement strand
TCGGGCTTCTGGTGTCCGTCCGTGTCGATCCAGGCTGCCGCGGTAAGGTTGTAATACTCCTGCCTGGGAAGCCCGACGGAATCGTCCTTGAAGTTGCCGCCTCCAAGATTCGTGAACAGCTTGGGGCCGGAAGGGGTGGCGAGGAGCAGGTCGGGCTTGCCGTCGCCATTGTAGTCGGCCCACGCCGCGGCCCGCGCGCCGCCATCGACGGGAATGTGAATCTCATTGAGTGACCCGCCCGCATTCTGAAGCAGCGACACTTTAGACGGCCCGAAGAGGCACAGGTCGATCTTCCCATCGCCGTCGAAGTCGATCGGCACAACCCCGCCGCTCCCCGCGCCCAGTTGCGGCAACGTGGCAATATGCGTGAACCCGGGCCAGCCCGCGAGGTTGCGGAACTCTTCCACGCCCCATCCCGCGAAATCGCGTTTGGGGTCGTAGTCCTGGATCTTGAGGCTCGCCTTGAGGCGCTGGAGCCGGGCGGTGCGGCGCTGGATGGCTTCCTTGTCGCCGTCGACCATGCAGGGGACGGTGATTTCCTGTCCCGCGAGCATCGCCTCGACGGCCGCGGCACATTTCTCAGGCTTGCCGCAGAACGAGCGGAGTAGGTACGGCTCGGCGTGGCTCATCACCCACCAGTCACCGGGGTAGATCTGGTACCAGTACCCGTTGATGCAGCATTCGCCCGCGGAGCCGTTGTGAAAGAAGACCGCGATCTGCCCGACCTCCGCCCAGGCCATCACGTTCTGCCATTCCCGCGGCTGAAACCCGTTGTGTGCGATGTTGTGCTTGATGGTCTCGCCGGGGTGCGTGCCTTTGAGGTCGCGCACCTTGCGGTAGACGAGCGTGTTCTTCTCCTTGTCCACCTGCTCGAGCCGCATGACCACGATGTTGGTCGCTTCGGTGCAAACGCGGCCGAGGGTGTAGGGTGCTTCGACGTAGGCGGAGGCGGCGCGCGGAAGCAAGAGAAGGATGATGACGAATAACAGCGCGGCCGAGCGTGCGCGTGCCGTGGCACGGGCGGCCCGCCCGTGGTTCTTTCGCGAGAGAACATGGGCGGGCCGCCCATGCCACGCCAGAGCGCGTCCATGCACACTAATGAGAATTGCCACGCGGGTCCTTCCCGTTGCGCCAGTGACTACGCCGTGACATGGCCGTCCCGGCCATGCCTGGTGCATGAGAAGTCGAATTGCGCAACAACACAGTCATCTTGATCCATCACGCACCGCGCACGGGCGAGACGCCCGTGTCACGATAGCACGTGTTCCCAGTCGCTCACTTGATCTCGGCGAGGCGCTGTTGCGCCAGCGACGCCCACTTGGTCGTGGGATAGTCTTTCACCACGCGCTGTAAGACCTGGGCCGCCTCTTTGGGCTGCTGCGAATCCAGGTGGGCACGCGCGGCTTCATAACCAGCGGCGGCACTGCACTCGGGGTAGTCATAGGTCAACGGCACGGCCAGCAGCGCCTTGAGCGCCTCGGCCGGCCGCTTCTGTTCGTTGCGACAGACGCCGATGTTGAGCTGCGCCCGCGCCGCCGATTCCGAGGCGCTCCGGCGCGTCAGATCGCTGTACACGTGCACGGCCTCGTCGTAGCGCTTCTGATTCTGCAGCGACCATCCCATTCCGAACCGCGCCTCGTCCGTCCATTGGCTCTGGGCAAAGCGCCCGATAAGCACCTCATACGCCTGACGGCTGGGTTCCCACTGGTTGGTCTGGGCGAATGCGTATCCCAGGCGGAGCAGCGCGTGATCGGCCAGCCCCGCCGTGTTGCGGAAGGGGTCCTGGTCGCGGAAGGGGAGCAACGTCTCGATCGCCCGCGGCCAATCCTGCTGGCGAATGAACGCTTCGCCGACGAGGTAGCGCGCTTCCCCCGCCACGGGGCTGCCCTTGGTCTCCATCACCGGCTTCGCCTGCGCCAGTGCGGAAGCCGCATCGTCCCTGGCGAGCATTGCCGCGGCCACCCGAAGCTTGATCCGCTGCGCCAATTCGGGCGGCGGCGAGTTCTCCAATGCGGTCGCGAGTTGCACGAGTGCCGCGTCCGTTTCACCACGGCGCGACAATAACTCCGCCAGCTCGAAGCGCGCCTGCGATGCCAGCTTCGCCGCCGGGGCCGCGGCAATCACCTTTTGATAAGACTCACGCGCCTTCTGTTCCGAAGGCTGCATCGGCACGCTCGCCGGCGGCACTTCCGGCGCGCTCATTGCCGGCGGCGAGCCCTGCTCCTTGGGCCAGTTCGCACGCACCTTTTCGACCGCCTCCTGTTGGAGCTTGACCGTCACGGCGTCCGCTTCCGCGTCCGCCATCACCCGATAGCACCACGCCAACTCATACATCATCCGCAAGTGCGCCTCGGAGCCGGGCGACTTTTGCCCCTGCGCCTCGGCCTGCCCGCGCAAGGTCTCGGCGGCTTGCGTCAAATCCTTTTGCCCCTGACCGATTGACGCGTACGCCGCGGTGATCTCCTCGGGCTTCGCCCCCGGGCGATGCGCCGTCTGCCGCGCCGTTGCCAACTGCGCCGCAGACTCCTCCCGTCGGCATTGCGCGATCCGCCAATTGGCGTTCAACGCTTCGGGCGTGCCGGGGAATTGCTTGACGATCCCGTCAAGCATCGTGCGGGCGTCGGCCGACTTATGCAGATCCGCAAGCCCCAGTGCGTGCTCGTACTGAAGCATCGGGAGCCACGGCGCGCGGAGCGGATCGCGCGCGATGTTGGCCTCCTGCTCGTTTCGGAGGCGCTG
>JAQGHH010000566.1 GCA_028288945.1 Phycisphaerales bacterium | reverse complement strand
TGCCACTTTCCTGCCGATCGCGGGTATGATTCTGTCTTAGGAGATTTTTCATGAGTAAGTGTGTGGTCGGCGTTACGGGAAAGGTGCTGGTAGGGGCGGCGTTGGCCGGGCTCGGCGGGTGCGGGATTCAGCGGGCGCCGATCTTGTCGCCTGAGGCGTTTGTGCAGAACCGGCCGGTGATCGGGCCGGGGGTTGGTCAACCGGTGGACCGGAGCGGGGAGTTGGTGTACGACGCCGAGCACGGTCCGCAGAAAGTGGCCCGCGAACGAGACCCGATTTCCCCGACGGTTCGCGATTCGACGCCGGCCGAGCCGGGGTTGGACGCGGCTCGGACCGACAATGGCTCCGATTTCCCGCCGCCCGAACCCTTCGTGCCCGATTCACAAGCGGGCCAGTTTCAGCCCGGTCAATTCAAATGGGTGGGAAGCGTCCTGGCCGTCGTGAACGGGCAGGCGATCTACGCCAACAAGGTGATCAGCTCGCTCGACCACGCGCTGGCCACCGAAGCGCGCAAGGGGGATTTGGAGCGGTTCAAGGTGGTGGCGACGGACATGGTGTCCAGGCAGATCAATGTATTCGTCAGCAATGAGCTGCAATTCGCCGCGGCCCAGGGCTCGCTGGACCGCAAGGACGAGCAGCTCGCACGGATGATCACGAACAAAAAGCGCAACGAATTCATCACCGCGTCCGGAGGTTCCGAGGCGATGGCCCGCCAGCGCGCCGCCGACGACGGGATCGATTTCGACGAATTGATGCAACAGAAATTCCGCGAAACGATGACGCAGTTGTATGCCCAAAGGAGGATTTACCCGCTCATCCAGGTCACCTCCACGGACATGCGGCAGTATTACCAGGCCAACCTCCGCGATTTCCAGAAGCCGTCGGCCGCCCAGTTCCGGGTGATCAAGATCGGCTATCTGGCCACCGGCGGCAGGACGCCGGCCAAGGAAAAAGCCGCGGACGTGTACAAGCGGGCAACGGCGGGCGGGGAGGATTTTGCCGAACTGGCGGGGCAGATCAACGACGACCCAAGCCTGAAGAGCCGCCACGGCGTAGTGGGCGACGGCAAAAATTGGATGGAAAAAGGCGCGTACGCCGTCGATAAAGTGGACGAAGCGATCTGGGGCATGCGCGCCGGCGACGTGTCGTTGCCCATCGACGCCCGTGACCCGATCGACCGCAAGGACTACTACTTCCTCGTGAAGGTGGACGCGATGCAGCCGGGGGTCACGGAGCCGTTTGAGAGCGAAAAAGTCCAGAAAAAGATCCGCACGACGCTCGAGAATGAGCAATACAACAAGCTCCTCGACAAGCACCGTCAGCATTTAATGCAAATGGCCGTGATCAACGAAAACCCCAATATGCGGCAAATCGTTTTGGAAATGGTGATGCAGAAGTATCCGCAGTGGGTGGCGGCGAGGTGAGAATATGTCCGTGGTCAGTTGTCCGCTGTCAGTTGCATGATGCCCGTAACGGCAATTGGACGCTCTCATCGCCGAGGGCGGAAGCCCCTGGTTGCCTTATAAGGCCAACGGCGATATCGACTCCACGATCCGCGTCGCGGTCTCCACGGCGGCGACGCCGTCTTCCAGGGGGACGATCGGCTGTTCGCCGGTTGTGACCGCGTGGATGAACGACTCGAGCTCCGCACGTAGCGGCTCGATGTCGTCGATCTTCAATTCTTCGACGTGAACCAGGTCCGCAAAATTGAGCTGCGAAAGGTCCTCGATCTCGCCGGAGCGGATGCGCACGACGGCATCGCGGATGGCGTCCACGTTGCCGCCGCGTCGTGCGAACATGCCGTAGCGTTTCTGGTAGTCCAGTGACACGTAGGCGTCGGGGCTGAAGACGCGCAGGCGGCGTTCGGTTTTCAGGGCCAGGCGCGAAGCGGTGATGTTGGCGACGCACCCGTTTTCAAAGGTCAGGCGGGCGTTGCAGATGTCTTCGACGTTGCCTATCACGCTCACCCCGACCGCGTCGACTTTCGCCACCTTTGATCTCGCGAGGCGCAGGACGATGTCGATGTCGTGGATCATCATGTCCAGCACGACGCCGACGTCGATGCTGCGGAAGGTCATGGGGCTGATGCGGGTCACTTCGATAAAGCGCGGTTCGATTTCGAGTTTTTCCATCGCCCGGATGGCGGGGTTGAAGCGCTCGATGTGGCCGACCTGCACGGTGGCGGAAGACCGGGCCGCGGCGGCGGAGATCCGCCGGGCGTCGGCGACGTCCTTGGCGAGCGGCTTTTCGATCAGGCAAGACACGCCCGCCGCCAGGCACTTCTCCGCCACGTCGGCGTGCGCCGCCGTCGGCACGGCGATCGTCAGAGCCTTCACTTGCCCGAGCATTTCGTCGAGGCCGGTGAACGCCTTGCAGTTGAACTGATCCGCCGCGGCCAGGGCGGCTTCCTCGCTGGCGTCGTACACGCCCACCAGCCGGACCGACGGCATCTCGGAATAAACCCGCGCGTGCAACCGCCCCATCCTCCCGCAGCCAACGACCGCGACGGGGACCGGGGAAACGTCTTTACTGGGTGAAGCAGATGACACGGGCGGATCGTACCAAGGGAGAATGCCGGATGTCGAATGGGGAGGGAGGAGAATGCCCAAATCTGAATGGGCGAGGGGAGAGGGCGATATTTCAGATCTCAAATCCCAGATCTCAGATCTGGGATTTGAGATCTGGGATCTGGGATCTGGGATTTCAAATTGCAAAGTGCAAATTTCAAAATGCAAATTGAGGAGGGGCCATGCGGGCAGTTCATGGCGCCCAATCAGTTGCACTCACCGCTCCGCAATCGCAAATAGCAAATCGGCGTTCGGCAATCCGAAATTGATATCGAAACGCCTTCGCGCCTATTTGATTCTTTCGCACATGGCGTGTAAAACGAGCGCCATTGACGGTCAGGATGCCGTCGCGGCCGGCGGCCGGGAAATCGGCGCGGTCGGGGAACATGGAACCAGACAGCACCCGCGCGGATCACCTCGTGTACCACGGGCCCTCGCCTCGTGAAACGGCAACCCCAGGTGTTTGGTGGACCCTCGCGATACGAAAAAGCTCCCGCAGCCGGCCAACATCAGGGTCGGTTTCGGGGCGGATTTTCGCCGATTCTTCGTCCGGGGACTCGCGGCTCTTCTGCCGACCCTGATTACCCTCTGGCTCCTGATCAAGGTCTGGGACTTCCTCTGGGAAAGCCTCGGCCAGTACCTCATCATCGGCGTGCGCTGGACTTACCTCCAGATCGCCGGGGAGCAGGGATTCCCCCCCGCGGCCAAAATCGCCCGCGACTGGGACGTGGCCTACAACCCGTTCCGCACCAAACTGGTGGGCGTCACGCTGGCGATCATCCTGGTCTATTTCCTCGGGGTGTTCGTCGGTAATTTCATCGGCCGGGCGCTGTACCGATTGGGCGAGATGGCGGTCATGCGGATCCCTCTCGTGCGGGCGATTTACCCCGCCGTCAAGCAGGTGACCGATTTTCTGTTGGCCGAGCGGAGCGGGCAGTTTGAATCGAGCCGGGTGGTGGCCGTGCAGCCGCACACCAAAGGCATCTGGTCGATCGGCCTTGTGACCGGATCGCAGGGCATTCGGCCGCTGAGCGATGCGGTGGGGCAGGAGATGGTGACGGTGTTCGTGCCGTCGTCCCCAACGGCTTTCAGCGGGTACGTGCTGGTGGTGCCGCGGGATTCGCTGGTCGAATTGCCGCTGACGGTGGAAGAGGCGATGCGGCTGCTTGTCAGCGGCGGGGTGCTGACGCCCAAGCAGCCGGCGGAAACGCCCGCCGACCCGCACGCTCCCGACGCCGCGGCGCCGACCAAGCCGTCGGCGGAGCAATTGAGGATCGTCCCGCCTTCGCAGCCAGGCTCGGGCGCGAGGCTGGCGAACGAATGATCGATCTTGCGACGGCCGGCGGCACCGACGGCCAAGGTTCGCGGCGGACTATATTTACGAGGCGCGGCCCCCGGCGGTACTTTACGCTACAATGGGGCACTAGGTTACCGAAGAAGCCGCCCCGGTCGTGACGTGCTGCCGGGACGGCTACCGGGGAAGACAGCGAAAGGAGAGTGCGAAGTGACCATTACCGTTATCGCCCGTCACATGGAAGTGACCCCGCCCCTCAAGAGCTACGCGGAGCAGAAGGCGGCCAAACTCGGCAAATACTATGATCTGATCCAGGAGATCGAGGTGATCTTCGACGCGGGCAAGGACCGCACGACCGTCGAAATCATCGTTAACGCCGAGCACAAGAACACGTTCGTCGCCCACCACGAAGAAGGCGACGCTTATGCCTGCGTGGACGGATGCGTTCATAAGTTGGAGCGGAAGATCACCGAGCACAAGGACAAATTCCGTAACCGCAAGCACCCCATGGACTAATGCAACCGGGAACCTTGCCCGTCGCCTGCGACCAGGCGCCGCCAAGCCGCGGCTGTCACAAACCCGCGACAGCGACTTTGATCCAGGAAGTCTGATGAAACTTCGAGAATTTATCGTAACCGATGCGATCCAACCCAACCTTGCCGCTAACGAACGCAACGAAGCCATCAAGGAGTTGGTAACGTCGCTTGCCAAGGCGGGCGCGCTGCCCGAGTCCGCGGTGGATGAAGTCGTGACCGCCCTGATTAAGCGCGAGCAGAACGGCTCGACGGGTTTCGGCAAGGGCGTGGCGGTGCCTCACGTGAAGCACCCGATGATCAAAAAGATGGCCGGCACCATCGGCCGTAGCGTGGCGGGGATCGACTTCGCGGCGCTCGACCATCAGCCGGTGTTCAGCATCGTGTTGCTGCTGAGCCCTGAGAATCAGCCGCAGCAGCATTTGCAGGCGATGAACATCATCTTTTCGAACCTTCAGAAGGACATGTTCCGCAAATTCCTGCGCGGGAGCGCGACACGCGAGGCCATCGCCGAGTTGCTCGAGGAAGCAGATCAAGGGAAGTAAAGGAAATGCTGAATGCCGAACGCTGAACGCTGAAAATAAAACAAGGCATGATCTGCCCGACTCCATTCAGCGTCCAGCGTTCAGCGTTCAGCATTCATTCGCATGCCGACTGCTTCCCGAGACACCAAGATCTGCAACACCTTGGGCCTGCACGCGCGGCCGGCGATGCAGTTCGTGGACGTGGCGAATCAGTTCCAGTCGCAGATCACGGTCTACAAGGGTGGCGAAGAACCGGCGGAAGCCGACGGCAAGAGCGTGATGCAGATGATCATCCTCGCGGCCACCGAAGGAACCCCCATGCGGATCGAAGCCGTGGGCGAAGACGCCGAGCAGGCGGTGCAGAAGCTTGTGGAGTTGGTAGAGGGTAAGTTTGGCGAAGAGTAAGAGGAAGTTGCCAGTTGCCAGTTGTCAGTTATCAGTAAGAAGGTGCTTCCGCATCACTGACAACTGACAACTGGCAACTGGCAACTACCCATCAATGGAAATCAAAAAGGGCATCAGCGTTTCCCCCGGCGTGGTGATTGGCACGGCTCTCGTGCTGGACGCCGAGGATCTGCTGATCCCCAAACGATTCATCGCCCTCGACCAGACGGAAGCCGAGGTGGAGCGCCTGCAAAGCGCCATCGCGTCTGCCGCCACCGAGTTGGCGCGCCTGCGTGACACCATCACCGCCGAGCACGGCCGCGACATCGGCAGCATCTTCGATTTCCACCTGGCGCTGCTGCGAGACAAGTCGCTCGTCGGCCAGTTCTACACCGAGATCAGGGACCACCACACGACCGCGGAATACGCCGTCAGCGTGGTGATGCGCCGCTACGCGGGCACCGTGTCGGCCATCAAGGACAAGTACCTCTCCGAGCGCGTGAAGGACATTCACGACATCGAAAAGCGCGTGCTCCGGCTGCTGATCGGGCAGAAGCACGAAGACCTGGGGCACCTGACTCAGGACGTGGTGGTGATCGCCCACGACCTGCTCCC
>JAQGHH010000530.1 GCA_028288945.1 Phycisphaerales bacterium | reverse complement strand
GGGGCGGCGCGCAGCACATTCACGTGCAGCGTATATTGCCCCGCCGGCACATCCTCGAACCGTAGCGATCCGTCCGGCTTCATCGGCGCGACAATGGATTTCACACGCCTGGCATATTGCTGGTAGGCGTCGGTCTGCTCGTGCGCATCGCGCAGCCGCTGCTTGTCTTCCTTGCTCAGTGAATCCCAGTTGGCCGGCGGGACGAAGCCCGGCGGCCCCACCAGCGTCAGTTGTGCGTCGGCCGGAATCAGGCCCTTCGCCTTCAACTCGTCCCCCACGATGACGTGCGCGATGACCGGCCGGCCGGTGCCGCCGATCTGAAGGCCGGTTTTGTTCTCACCGGCCTTCAGGTTGAGCGGGACGCTGTGGGTGTCCTCGTAGCGATTGCGTCCGTCTTCCATCGGGACCGCAAACTGTACACCGATCTCCGACGTCCCCTCCACCACGCGATCAATTTTGAAGCGCCCTTGTGAATCCGTCACCGTCTGATATCGGAAGTACTGCCGCTCGATCACTGGGTCGCCCCGCCCCGTGGTCGGCCGCAGCGAGACCGTCTGGCCCGACCACGGCTCGCCCCCCTTCATCAGCACGCCCTCCACCCTGCACCACGCGCGCAGCGGCAGCTTCTGCAGCGACTCATTCGCTTCGCGCGTGCCGATGTTCCACCCGCTTTCATGGAACAGCATCAGTTTCATCGGTCCCGTGCGCGGCGGGAGCACGAAATGCCCTGCGGCATCGGTGGTGGTCGAGACGTTGGCCGTTTTGGCCCAGCGGGTCAGCACGCCGCTCTCGACGGTGGCCGCCCCTTTCTCGATCAACACCACGTCGGCCCCCACGGCCGGCTTGCCGTCGGGCGTCAATACACTTCCTTCCATCCCGCCGCCCTTTTTCAGGCGCGCGTCAAACAGGACGACGTCATCCTGGGCCTTGAGGTCGGGAGATTCCAGCGGGAGATACCCGTCGGCGATGATGCGAATTTGGACTGCATCCGCCGGGTCGAAGCTGTTTACTTCGTACTTTCCGTTGGCACCGTTGCGGTCCATCGACCAGCCCGTACTCCCTCGATTGGCCGAGACGTGGACGGAGAACTTCTCGATCGGCTTGCCGGTCGCGTCGTCAACAACGCTTCCGCGCAGCACGGCTTGTGCCGCAAGTTTCAGAACAACCTCCGCCTCGCCGGCGGTAGCGGTCACCGACTCGCGCGTGGAACTGTGAGTTCTGGTGGACGCCGAAAGCATCACCGCATCGGCAGGCGCGTCGTTCCACACGAATCTGCCGTCCGCGTCAGTCTCGAAATCAATCCCCAGCCGCGGGGCTGTGCGCCACTTGTCGACGCTCACGTTTGCGTTCGGCACCGGTTTCCCGTGCGCATCGACAACGCGGCCACGGAGCACACGACCCTTCTCAAGCCGGATTTCGACGGGCTGCATTCCCGCGACGACGACAACCTCCGCGAGCTGCGGCGCATAGCCCTCGGCCTTGGCCGCCAGATGCCGCGCGCCGGGTTCGATGCCGTGAAGTTCAAAATGCCCGTGTGCATCGGCGGTGCCCTCTGAATGCACGCCGAAACCGTCCGGTGCGATTTTTGCATTCGGAACAGGCTTTCCTTCCGGACCCACGACGTTGCCGGTGAACGTCACCCCGCGCTTGATCGTGGCCACCAGATTCTTTGCGAGCAGGTTTTCAAATTGCGACGGACCGAATTGATGGTCGTAGGACTTCATCACGAAATCGCGGTGGTTGGCATAGATATTGATCTGGTCGGGATGTGCGGGCGCGCCGCCGAATGTCCATTTGCCCTGGGCATCGGTCATAGCGCCACCATATGCGATCGCATTGCCGCCTTCGCGTCCGGGAGCCCTAAGCTCGAACGAAAGCGAGACCCTCACCCCAGCAACGCCTTTGCCCAGCTCGTCCTGGACGATCCCGCCGATCATGAGTCCGTGCTGCATGCGCAACGTGTACGTGTCCGTCAGGGGCGCAGCGCCGAACTCCCCGCCTAAGGTCAGCAAGCCTTCGACGAAGTTATCCTTATGATAGAAGAAGCCCACCGAGCGGGCGGTGGCGGTGAAGGTGAGATCGCATTCGCCATGCGCGTCGGAGGTATACCGCGCGTCTTTTTGGCCGTTCTGATTGTCGGGCCAGTAGTTTCCATGCACGCCGGCGAGGGGCTCACCACTGGTCGCGTCGACGAATTTCAGATGCAGCACGCGCTGCCGGCCCTCCGCGTCCTTCGCCGGCTGCGTGGCGGCGGGCGCGGTGGCCGGAGCCGCTGCCGCCATTCGCGCAGGCGCGAGCGGGTTCATCATTGCCAGCGGCACCAGCACCACCCCCGCGGCGAGTGCAAGCAGCAGAGTCGCCCTTCGCGACAGCGCCATCCGTCGGCGGCGGGTATCGAGAATCGCCGAGACGCGCGACTGAAAATCGTGCGGCCCCGCCATCGCCACGCCCACGCGCTCGGCAACGTGCGTGCGGCCGGTGAGGGAGCTGGCCATGTCCACGAGCCACCGGGCGTATCGCGTGGATGATTCGCCGCCGCGGAGGACCCAGTCGTCGCAGGCCAGCTCGCGCTCGGCGCGCATGCGCCACGCCGCCACCCACGCCAGCGGGTGGAACCAGTACAGCGCGCACGCTCCCCCGGCGACCATTTGCCACAACACGTCCCGCCGGGCCACGTGCGCCAGCTCGTGCGTAAGCGTCGCGCGGAGTTGCTCCATGTCCCAGCGCACGTGATCGAGCGGCAGCACAATGCACGGCCGCACGCACCCGACGCAGATCGGCGAACCGATTTCGCCACTTTGGCGAAGCGGAGGCCGCACACGCAGTTTGGCCTCCATTGCGAGGCGATGCAGCTCGCGGACCGCAATGCCCTGGTCAATCAGAGGAGCCCGGCGGATTGCCGCCGCCGCGGTCAAGAGCGCGACGGATTGCCGGACGAGCAGCCACAGACAAATGCTCAGCCAAATCGCGGCAAGCCAGACGGGCCAGGTGACGTGTTTCGGGATCGCGGCGGGTTGAAGCGCCGTTCCGGGCGAGCGCGATGCGAGCGGAGACGGTTGCTGGAGCGTCGCGAAGGAGGCTCTACCTTTATCGGAAAGCTCACCTTCCCCGACCCGCTGCGGTGAGTGCAGGGTGGACCGATCAGCGCGGTCAGCATCCTCGGGCACCGAACTGGAAGCCGCAGGCATCGGAGATTCGATCCGCGACTGTGAATCCGCCGTCACGAATGGTTTCGGATCGGCGGAGGCGATCGCGGGCGGCGGGATGTGTGCGATCTGCCATTGCGGCACGAGCGCGACGAGCGGCGGCAGCGCGAAGGCCGCGGCCATGCTCATCGACCAGATTCGGTGCCGAAACGAAGCCGAGAACCGCCGGCCGATCAGGCTCAAGGCGAGCGCAAGCAGCCACGCCGCGGTGACGGCCAGCAGCAGCCGGGCCACGAACACCGCCGCGGCGGAGACGTCCGACGTTGGGGCAAACGGCAGGGACATGACTCACCTGTGGGTAGAAGTGTTGTTGGTTTCCGCCTTGTCGATCATCTCGCGTACCCGGCGCAGGTCGTCGGCGGAGAGCTTCCCCGCCGACCCGTCGAGCAGTGCCGCGACGGCGTCGAGCGGCGCGCTGCCGAAGAAGGTCCGCACCAGGCTGCGCAGCGCTGACTGCCGCACCTTTTGCTTGGAGGCGACCGCGCGGTAGAGGTACCGCTTGCCCTCCTGCCGGGCCGCGGCCATCCCCTTCCCGACCAGCAGGTTTAGCATCGCGCGCACGCCCGAATAGCTGGGCGGGTCGGCGAGCTCCGCGCGGACCTGCGCGACCGACGCCTCCCCGAGGCGGTACAGCGTCTCCACGATCTGCCGCTC